>JAXDQQ010000133.1:0-3686 GCA_034667805.1 Thermoplasmata archaeon
GTCATTCGAGGCATTCGCAGAATCCCTGTTCCAGGGCGCCGCAAATCCATGAGGGCCAAGTCGCCGAAGCCGACGCCCACGACGACGCCGACGGCGGAAGGAGGTTGAACGGCGCTCGGGGGACCAAACGGGCCCTTGCCCGGACGAGATGGAGACGGCTACAACAGGGAAGGATCGCTCGATCTCCCGCCCCTCTTCCAACGGCGGATGGCCGTTCGCCGCTCCGGACGGAACCCTTTTCCGCGAGACCCGTCGTGGGCGCGTCCGCACCCAATGGTCCCGCCTCCCGCCAAAAGCGAATCCGCAAGCGTGGCCGAAGCCCCATCGGGGAAGGCCGCCGGGGGCCGCAAGCTCGTCATCGTCGAGTCGCCGACGAAGTCGAAGAAGATCCAGCAGTACCTGCCCAAGGGCTTCACGGTCGACTCCTGCGTCGGCCACATCCGCGACCTGCCCAGCTCGAAGAAGGACATCCCCGCCGACATCAAGGGCCAGCCGTGGGCGGACTACGGCGTCGACATCGAGCACGACTTCGCGCCCTACTACGTCACCATCCCGGGCAAGCAGAAGGTCATCGCGGGGCTGAAGGCCAAACTCAAGTCCGCCGACGAACTCTTCCTGGCCACGGATGAGGACCGCGAGGGCGAGAGCATCAGCTGGCACCTCGTCGAGGCGCTCAAGCCCAAGGTGCCCGTGCGCCGCATGGTCTTCAACGAGATCACGAAGGACGCGATCCTTCGCGCCCTGAAGGCCCCCCGCGACATCGACATGCACCTCGTGCAGGCGCAGGAGACGCGCCGCATCCTCGACCGCCTCTACGGCTACGCTTTGTCTCCTCTTCTGTGGAAGAAGGTGGGCGGCGGCCTCTCCGCCGGCCGCGTCCAGTCGCCCGCCATCCGTCTCGTCGTCCTGCGCGAACGCGAGCGCCGCGCCTTCGTCCCCGCCAGCTACTGGGGCTTGACGGCCGTGCTCAACAAGGGCGGCGACTTCGAGGCGCGCCTCGTTGCCGTCTCCGGGCGCAAGGTCGCGACGGGCAAGGACTTCGACAAGGACACCGGGAAACTCGTCGTCGGCCGCGACGTCGTGCAGCTCGCCGAGGTCCAGGCGAAGGACCTGCAGAAGCGCCTCGAATCGAAGTCCACGGCGTGGCTGGTCACCGACGTCACCGAGCAGTCGCGCCAGTCCAGCCCGGAGGCGCCGTTCGTCACCTCGACTCTGCAACAGGAGGCGAACAACCGCCTCAACCTCTCGGCGCGCCAGGCCATGCAGGCCGCGCAGCGCCTCTTCGAGAACGGGTTCATCACGTACATGCGAACGGACTCGACGGCGCTGTCGGAGGAAGGCGTCGCCGGCGCGCAGGACGCCGTCAAGGCGGAGTTCGGCGCCGAGTACCTGCACCCCGAGAAGCGCACGTACGAGGGCAAGCAGCAGAAGGGCGCGCAGGAGGCGCACGAGGCCATCCGCCCCGCCGGCCGCGACTTCGTCCACCCCGGCAAGACCGGCCTGTCCGGCGTCGACCTCGCGCTCTACCGCCTCATCTGGATGCGAACCTTGGCCTGCCAGATGGCCAACGAACGCTACACCTCCACGACGGTCACCGTCACTGCTCTCGAGGCCACGTTCACGGCCTCCGGCAAGCGCGTCGATTTCGCCGGCTACCGCGCCGCGTACGGCGCCACCGAGGACGAGGAAGGGTCGCTTCCCAAGATGGCCAAGGGCGACAAGCCGACGTGCAAGTCGGTCACCGCGGAAGGGCACGAGACCAAGCCGCCGGCGCGCTACACGGAAGCGACCTTGGTCAAGGCGCTCGTCGACGAACGCATCGGCCGTCCCAGCACCTACGCCGCCATCTTGCAGACCATCCAGGACCGCGGCTACGTCATCCCCAAGGGCAAGGCGCTCGTCCCCAGCTTCACCGCGTTCGCCGTCGTCGGCCTGCTGGAGAAACATTTCCCCAAGCTCATCGACCTGCAGTTCACCGCCGAGATGGAGGAGAAGCTCGACCTCATCGCCGCCGGCGAGATGCAATGGGTGCCGTTCCTGCGCGAGTTCTTCCTTGGCCCTCAGGGGCTGCAGGCGGAGATCGCCGCCCGCATGAAGAGCATCGACCCCGGAGAGGGCCGCCAAGTGGACCTCGGCGCCGGCATGCCGTACAAGGTCATGATCGGCCGCTACGGGCCGTACATCGAGGTCGAAGAGAACGGAGAGCGCCTCTCGGCCAGCATCCCGGAGACCATCACGCCGGACGAGCTCGACGCCACGACGGTGGAGCGCCTCCTCAAGGCCAAGGCCGAAGGCCCGAAGAGCCTCGGCAAGGACCCGGACACGGGCCTCCCGGTCTACGTCATGGAGGGCCGCTTTGGCCCCTACTACCAGCTCGGCGAGGCCGAGGAAGGCAAGGGCGCGCCCAAGCCCAAGCGGGCGAGCCTGCCGAAGGGCAAGACGCCCGAGACCGCAGACCTCGACGAGGCAATCTTCCTCCTGTCGCTGCCCAAGGTGCTCGGCGAGCATCCGTCGGGCGGCAACGTCCTCGTCGGCCTCGGCCGCTTCGGTCCCTATGTCCTGTGGGAGAACGGAGAAGCGAAGGAGTACCGCAGCATCAAGCCGGACCAGCTCACCACCATCGGCGTCGACGATGCCCTGGAGCTCCTCGCGAAGCCCAAGCAGGGACGCGGCGGACGGGGCCAGGCCACCGTCCTGCGCGAGCTCGGCCCGCACCCCGAGGACGGCAAGCCGGTAAACATCCTCGACGGCCGCTACGGCCCATACATCAAGCACGGCGAGACGAACGCCAACGTGCCGCGCGGCACGGCGCCGGAGCAGGTCACGATGGACATGGCCGTCGCGGCGATCGCCGAGCGCGTGGCGCGGGGGCCGCCGGCGAAAAAGACGCGGCGTCGCAGGTCTTAGAGTCCAGTCTGCGAACGAGAGGTGCACCGTTCGGGGTGCGACGCTGACGATGCGGCGCCGTTTCCTGCTCCACGAGGGATTGGCCCCTTCCGGCGACGACTCCGACCACGGCACCCCCATCACGAAGCAGAATCGGCGCGCGAAGCGCGCCGGGCGGTGCTCCGCGCCGCCAAATGCGAACGTCATGAGGGCCAAGTCGATGAAATCGGCGGCCGCGCCCACGACGACGCCGACGGCGGAAAGAGGTTGGACCGCGTCCGGGGAATCGAACGGGCCCTGCCGATGGCAACCTTCAGAATTAAGACGCCTTCCCGTGTCGCGCAGCCCGCGCACCGTTGGTCTAGGGGTATGACTTCAGCCTTCCAAGCTGTCAGCTCGGGTTCAAATCCCGAACGGTGCATTTTGCGCAGGGGGTTGGCGGCGGCCATCGTTCGGTTCCCGCCAACCGTGTCCCAAAGGGAGAATAGCCGGGGAGTCCGATGCAGGACGAATGGGCCTCCGCGATGCCCTAGTCCAGGTCGGCAAGGCGCTGCACGCCGACGTCGAGGAGGACCCGGACGGCTCGCTGTCGTTCCAGGTCGTGCTGGCGCGCCGCATGGCGGGAACGTTGCAGAAACGGTTGCATTACCGCATCCGGCTCGAGTCCGACCCCGCCTCGAAGACCGTGTTCTTCGAGGAGCGGCTGTGGGAGGACGACGGCGCGCCCGGCCTCGACATGGCGGGGCGGCTGGGAGAGAAGGAGCAAGCCTACCGCGTCAGCGGCGCGGAGGCGGCAGGCA
>JAXDQQ010000134.1:0-6775 GCA_034667805.1 Thermoplasmata archaeon
GACGAACAGGGACGTGAACACCACGCCAACGGCAAGCAGGCTAGGAATCAGCCAGTCGCTCAGAAGCTGCTGCGTGTCCGTCAGGCTGTAGCCACGGGTGTAGGTGGGTTCGCCGACTCCGGGCCCCCATTGCAGGTTGTAGTCCGCGTTCCACGCCGCGGCCTGCCCGGCCCACGTGAGGCCGAGGATGATGGCCGCCGTGCCGACGGCAAGCAGGCCGAAGCCCAGGTAATCCACGGACTCCTTGCGCTTGTGGAAGGGCAGCTTCAGCACGACCTGCGTGATGAAGAGGGCCGGGATGCCGATGGGGAGGTTGATGTAGAAGACCCAGCGCCATGGCGCGACGCCGAAGAGGTGGAGGTGGTCGACGATGAGGCCGCCGACGGCGGGGCCGATGACCATCGCGACGAGGAAGACGGAGCCCATGAGGCCCATGTACTTGCCACGCTCGCGCGGGCTCAGGATGTCGCCGATGATGGCGAAGGCCAGGCTCATGATGCCGCCGGCGCCGACGCCTTGCAGGCCACGCGCCATCACGAGGAACATCATCGTCGGGGACAGGCCGACGAGGGCGGACGCGGCGAGGAAGAGCGCGATGGAGATCTGGAACATGACCTTGCGGCCGTAGATGTCCGAGAGCTTGCCCCACAGCAGGATGGTGATGGTGGACGTCAGCAGGTACGACGTGACGACCCAGGTGAGCTGGCTCTGGCCGCCGAGGTCGCCGACGATGTTGTTGAGCGCCGTGTTGACGATGGTGTTGTCCAGCGCCGCCAGGAACATCCCGAGCATCAGGCCGGAGAACACGATGAGGATCTGGCGGTGCGACAGCTGCACGCCGGGATTGGCGGCGGCGTCGGCGGACCCGGGCAGCGGCGTGGGCGCCTCCATCAGGCCACCACCTCGGGCTCGGTGAGCACCTTGTTCAGGCGGACTAGGGCACGCTCCAGGGCGGCCAGCTCGTCGGCGGCCAGCGACGAGAGCTGGGCGGCCAGGCGGGCCTTCAGGCGCTCGCCCACGGTGTCGAGCTTGCGACGGCCCGCCGGCGTGACGGTGAGGTGGAGGCGGCGGCGGTCGTCGGTGGCGGCGCGGCGCTCCAAAAGGCCGCCTTCGACGAGGCCGTCGACGAGCTTGCTCATGGCGGGGGCGGAGACGCCGTTGGCGTCGGCCAGCTCGCCAAGGGACACGGTGCTGCGCTGCACCATCTTGAGGCAACGGAACTGCGCGACCGTGAGGCCGGAGTTGCTGTCCGACAGGTGGTTGCGCAGCTGGCACATCACCTGCGGGATGGCCTCGAGGAACAGGGCGGCGGCGGGACGGGGGTCGGCCATGGGCAGGCCGCCGACTTCGTTAGCCTGGTTAAGGATGTCGGAGGTGAACCATTGAACCTAGGAGAGAAGCAAGTTTAACGCATTTTCTTGGTTCACGACCGGTCGTACGTGGCCGTGAAGAGGACGAACCGGCCGGTGGCTCCCTTCGTGTTGTACTCGACCTGGTAGGTCCCGTCGTCGTCGACGTAGTTCTCCGGCCGCCAGTCGACCGACGTGCTGCAGCTGAAGCAGACTTGGCCTTGCGGCGTGGCGGCACCCACCAAGGATCCCGTGACGTCGGCCACCAGGCCGGACGACGAGGTGAGCGTGATGGTGCTCTGCGTGGTCGGCCCGTTTGCCACCTGCGCTCCCGCGTCGGCGAGGAAGAAGGGGAACGTGTCCAGGCTGCCCGCTGGCGCCTCGAAGGTGAAGGTGCCGGTCTTCTCGGCCGGGTCGGTCACCGCGGCGACGACGATGGTGGAGAACGCCTCCGGCAGCGGTCGCAGCGCGGGGGGCTCGGTGGTCGTGTTGACCTTCAGGCGCGCCACGGCGCCGCCGTAGCCGAACGCCGCCACGACGTACGATCCCTCGCCGTGGCCAAGGTCGTGCAGGGAACCGTCGTCGCCCTCCAGGGCGTGGTAGGCGATGGGCAGGCCTGCGTCGCCGTACACCATGAGGCCGGCGAACAGGTCGGTCGCGCGGAACGGGCCGACGAGCTCCGCCTGCAGCGTCGAGTTCGCCGGCACGACGACCTCGTACGGGTCAAGGAACGCCAGGGCGTCGCCGACGGGCACGACCTCGACGTGGACCGTGAAGGGCACGCCCGCCGTGAAGACGCCGTTGCTGTACCGGGCCCCGACCTGCGGGACGCCGTCGCCGGTCCACCCCTCGAACTCGTCGCGGGCGCCGCTCGACATGAGGTCGAACGTCTCCGTGTGGGGGCCGAGCTGGTTGGTGTCGTCCGGCATCTCGGGGAAGCCGCAGAACCACGGGACGCAGACGGCTAGGTCGAGGTTCGCCTGGTCCTGCTGGGTGTTGGTCCAGTTCAAGGTCAAGCGCAGCAGGACGAGGTGCGCCGCGTCGAAGAGGTCGGAGGCAGGCGCCCAGGAGTAGAGGCAGCAGGTCTGGAACGGGCCGGCGGCCGGGCCGCCGGGGATGCCCTGGAACTGCGTGGGGTCGTCGTACTTGGCAAGCCCCCCGTAGTCGCGGGTGAACGGTGCCAGGTCCGGGCTGGGGCTGTCGTAGGTGTAGAGCATCCCGGGACCGGCGCCGTCGCCGGCCAAGGCGTCGCCTTGCTGGAGGTCCACCTTTCCGCCGCAGCCCGCGAGCAGCAGCGACAGGAGGACGAAGGCCGAGCCTAGGGTCGCCCGGAAGAGCATGCCCTGAGCGCGCTCGGTCGCCTTATGGCGTTTGCGGGCAGAGCCTCGAAAGCCTGACTCCCGGAGGGACCGTCGGGCCGGCGGAACAAGGGGCCGGCCCCCGGAGGACGTCGGCCCCTCCGGGTCCCGGCGGGCGCGGGGGCAGGGTGCGCCGCCGGGGAATGCTGGGACATCCCTCTCCGTGGGGTAAGCGTTGCCCACGGAAACCCCGGACCTCCACACCCAGGCGCGGGCATTCGGCGAAACGGTTATCGGCGCAGCCCCCGCTTTCCTCGCCTCTCCGGAGGGACCCGACGATGTACCTTGATTCCACCAACCTGCAGATCCTGCACCGGCTCTCGCGCAACGGCCGCACCAGCATCGCGGAGCTCGCCCAGACGGTGGGCCGCTCGGAGAGCGCCGTTCGCGAGCGCGTCGCCCACCTCGAGGCGCACGGGGTCATCGCGGGCTACGGCGCCCGCCTCGACCTCGCCCGGCTCGGCCTCGGCATGCGCGCCACGGTGCGCGCTCGCGTCGACCCGCGCCGCGTCGAGGAGATCTCGAAGCGCCTGCGCACCGTGCCCGAGGTCCTAGAGGCCCGCTTCGTGACGGGCCGGCTGTCGCTCTGGGTGGACGTCTGCGCGCCCGACATGTCCGCGCTCGAGTCCATCATCGCCCGGCACATCGCGCCCTTGGACCTCGAGGGGCTCGAGGTGCAGGTCACGCTGCAGACCCTTGTCGAATCCCGCCCGCCCGACATCCAGGCGCTGCTGCCCGACAAGCGCACCCCGGCCCCGGTCGTCCAGGTCACCCAGTAGCCTCGCCTCCCGGGGCGGCAAAGTCCAAAGCGGCCCGGCGGGCATGCCGCCGCATGGTCCGGCAGGGCAAGCAAGACCCGCGCGATTCCCGCGTCCTCCAGGTCCCGGCGGCCGAGCCGCGCGAGGCCGAGAGCCACTTCATCCAGCGCCTGTCGCTGGAGACCGACCCGTCCGACGTCCACGCCGACCTCACCAAAGGGGTGACGGGCTTCGTCGTCGTCGACTGCCGGCCGCCTGGGTCCTACGCCGCCGGCCACGTCCCCGGCGCCGTCAACATGCCGTACTCCGCCATCTCGCACGAGAGCACGGCGAAGCTCTCGACGGACGCGACGTACGTCGTGTACGACGACGGCCTCTTCGACAACGCCTGCACGAAGACGGCGTTGCGCCTGGCCGCCTTGGGCTTCCGCGTCAAGGAGCTCATCGGCGGCCTGCAAGGCTGGAAGGCCGAAGGCTACTCGCTGTCGGTCGGCACGGTCCCAGGCAAGCTGGCTGCCAAGCCATCGCTTGCCCGCGTCCAGTAGCGCGGCGGGCTCAAGCCGTCGGAGTGCGGCGGATGCGCACCGCCTTCGGGTCGAGCGCCCATGCCCCGGCCTCCGCGTCGTCCGCGTAGCGTCGCAGCTGGGCGAGTAGCCCGTCGACGTCGATGCCCCACTTCGCCGGCCGGTGCGGCCCGAGCCGGAGCTGGACGTTGGCCCAATGGTTGCGCACGCCGTTGGCGACCTTGCGGCCGTGCTGGTGCAGCATCGCCGCCGCCATGATGATCCCCTGCACGAACACCTTGTCGTCCTCCTCGAGGCCCATCCAAAGCGGCTCCAGCGCCTCGTGCGAATGCCAGTGGTGGCCCTCGTTGAACAGGTGGAGGCCCTCGTCGAGGCGCGCGTCCTCCCAAGGCCTGGCGACCGGGGCGGCCGACGGGTGGCGTCGGCGGTTGATCGGCCCGGTCATGGGAGGCCGCAAGGTCTCCGCGGTTTGAAGTTCCGTCGGCCTAGTAGAGGGGAACGCAGAGAGCGCCGAGACCGCAGAGGACGTTCTCTGCGGGTCTCTGCGCACTCTGCGTCTGCCCCTGCTGGGCTGGCTTTCCAAACCATTATCTCGCTGGCCGACGGATTGCTGGCGGGTTTCCATGGACGCCTGCAAGCAGCACAAGGAGCATTCCCACCATCATGCGCACGGCTGCGGCCACTACGAGGTCCTGCACGACGGCCACAAGGACCACCTGCACGACGGCCACCTGCACCACCAGCACGGCGACCACGTGGACGACCACTCGCTCTTGGTCTCGCACAGCCACCCGGAGGAGTGCACGCCCGGCCACGAATGCGGCGTCCACCCGAAGGACCACAAACACGGGGCGGGCTGCGGGCACGCGGCCGTCCCGCACGGCTCGCACGTCGACTACTGGGCGCGCGGCCACGTCCACCACGTGCACGACGGCCACTGCGACGACCACGGCAAGCTGCCCTCGACGAAGTGACGGGCGAGGCCGAAAACCAAGGGAAGAATGAAGGGAGAAGGGGTTGGCGCAGGCGCCTTAGGTGACCGGGATGCGGCGGGCGCTCTCGGTCGGGTTCGCCTTCGGCAGGTTCACCGTGAGGATGCCATCGCGCAGCGTCGCCTTGGCGCCGCTGGGCTGGACGGGCGCGGGCAGGTTGATGGCCCGCCGGTACGACGTGGTGATGCCGCGCTCGGACTGCACGAGGGCGCCGACGTCGATGTCAGGCTCCGCCTGGGCGGTCACGAGGAGGCCGCGCTCGAAGCAGGCGAGGTCGACGTTCTCCATCTTCACGCCTGGCAATTCCACCTGGCAGACGAACTCGCTGCCCTCGTCGACGATGTCGACCGGAGGCTGTCTTGCCGTGGAGCCAGCGAAGGCGCCGGCCTGGTTGTTGCTGCGCTGACCCGAGGCCCAAGGCTGCGAGGCCTGCGAGGCGGCGAAGGCCAGCCAGGGGTTGGCCACGTTCGCTCCCATCAGGTTCTGGAAGGCCAGCGCTTGCGGCAGGCCGAACGTCGGCGTCTGGAGGCCTACTGGTCCGAAGGGGGACCCGAAGCCCGGGTTGAACGGCGACGAGGCCTCGTAGGGGTTGCCGATGCCGATGTGGGGTTGGGGGTGGGTGATGCCCTCCCTGCTGTACAGGGTCCCGGCCTCGGCGAAATGCATCGGGCCGGACTCGCGGCGGGTCCGGGATCCTTCCTCGTCCTTCTTGCGTTGTGTGGTCTGCATGGTGCGTCTCCATCCGGGCAAGCCGGTAAACGCGGCCACCCGCGTCCCAGGCATCATGCTTTCCCCTCGAATCGGCGGGCGGCGGACGGACCTTGCCGCGGTTTGTTGGGCTACTTCCCCTGCGGCCCCGGCGTTCCGGTTGGCCTCTCGTCAAGCTTGTCGCAGGGGCACCACCAATGGGAAGCCTTCAGTAGGGCCGCTTCGGCGTGCCCTTGGCCGCATCGAAGTTGAGCCAGACCTTGACGCCGCACCAGCGCGGGCCCTCGGGGCAGCAGGCCTCGACGGATTGCTGCAGGTGGGCAGGCTGCGCCGCCGCGACGAAGGAACAAGGAGGGCCGATCCACGCCGTGAGCTCGGGATGGACCGCCTGCACCTGGCGCAGCTCGTCGAGGCTGGCGTCGAAGATCTCCTTCTGGGCGTTGAAGCAGAGACGCAGGCGCCACTTGTGGACGAACGACAGCAGGTCACCCGACTGGTGGAAAGTGACGTTCGTCGCGTTGGGCAGCAGGTAGGCCGCGTCCTCGGCGGGGATCCCCTTCGCCCGCAGCGTGGCGATGCCGTCCCACAGTGCGCGGATTGCGCCGTCGAAGAGCCGCCTGCACTCCGCGTCGCCGGCGATGATGTCGGGGACGTGCACGTCGGGCTCCGGCGTGAGCAGGCGGTGGATCTGCGGCCGCGAGCCCGGCGTCATGCGGTGGCGCTGGTCCTGCGCGTAGGCGGTCAGGCTGAGCCGCTTGCGGAACGTGTAGTGCACGTGGCGCAGCGTGCGCAGGAGCGGGCTGTGGTCCCACGTGTTGAGCGTGTCGTTCCACACGGGGTTGCGCCCGGGGTCGAGCACCGCAGCGAGCAAGTCCTTGTCCGGCAGCGCGGAGCCGGTGACCTCGCGCATGGCAGCGGCCACCAGGCGCGCCGCGTCAGGCGTGTGGTGCACGAGCTGGCTGCGCACGCCCGCCTTGAGCTGGGGCAACGGCGCGTCGCCCGCGAGCGCCCATTCGGCGTGCTCGGCGCGCGGCCGTGGCGATTCCTTCGCCTGGTCCATGAACATCGAGTCCACCTTGCGGACCT
>JAXDQQ010000135.1:0-3010 GCA_034667805.1 Thermoplasmata archaeon
AGGACATGCGCCAGCGCAAGGAGGAGATGATGGCAGGCGACGTCTCCGCGCTGCGGCGCATCGAGGCCCCGCGCGACTCCATCGAGCCCGGCGCCGAGACCCACCGCGGCCACGGCCATGGCGAGACGGCCGGCGGCTCGATGTGGCAGCGCATGCGGCGACGCGGCGACGACTAGTCGCCGCGGCGCGCGATGCCCGATTCGCCGTCTTTCAGGCTTGCCGCTTTCCCCACTCTTTCCATGGTTGTGGTCCAAACCGCGGCGCCCGCAGCGAAACCCCTAATGGCCCGGGGTCCCAAAGTCCCGACCATGGTCTCCAGAACCATGACCAGACAGAGACGCGGCGGACGGACCGCCCGTAGCACCGGCCGCGGCCGCAGCGCCAACCTGCGCCGTGGACGGACCTCCACCCTGCGCCGCGGCCGCACGGCCCGCTCGCGCACCATCCGCGGGCGCAGCACGCGCTCGCGCAGCGCCCGATCGCGGACGCGCACCGCGCGGACGCGCATGGGCAACCGCCGCTCCGGCACGCGCACCCGCCGACGGCTGCCCCAGCGCGACAGCCGCGGCCGCTTCGTGCGGCGCCGCATCCGCACGGCCCCGCGCTCGCGCCGCCCGGCCCGCACGCCCCGTGTGCGCCGCGTGTCGCGCCCGCGCCTGGGCACCAGCATCGTCCGCGAGGCGAGCGAGCGCTCCAAGGCCGGGCCGGCCTTGGTCAAGCGCCGCTGGTACAAGATCGACGGCCCCGTCGACCCCAGCCTTCCCGAAGGCTACGCGTACGAGCGCTAGGCGCCTCCCCGCGTCCCTTTTCCCCTTTCCCTATCTCGATTTCTCTCGACTTCCCTGTCCCGACCCAGCCAGTCAGGAGGTCCGGTGGAGATGTGCCGCGGCGGTCGACGGGACCTGGCCGTTCGACGCGTCGGGGAACCCCGCCCAGACGTGGTCGCCCGCCGCCGCGACGCCAAGGTAGTCCCCGATGAAGGGCCCGCCATCCTGGTGGACCCCCAGCTCCCCATCATAGGAGACCGAGCTGATGCGGTGGTTCGTCCACGTGCGGCCGCCGTCCGTGCTCACGGCATCCGTGATGTCGATGAGGCGGTGCTCCGGGTCGTACCGCTTGTCCATGAAGACGACGTGCACGGAACCGTCGCCGGCCACCGCGACGTTCGGCATCCATTGGTGGGTGCCCTCGGCGTCGTCGTTGACCAGCACCGGCTCGCTCCATGTCCGGCCATCGTCGGTCGAGGAACGGGCGTAGACGTCCGCCTCGTCGCGATCGGCTGCGCCGTAGGCGGCGTACAAGGTCCCTTTGCCTGCGCCGGCCGAGAGGTCGTAGGCCAGCTCGAGGTTGCTGCCGTTGCGGTACTCCGACTCCTTGAACTGCTGGATCCCCTTGAACGTGAAGACGGGGTTCGAGTCCACCCAGGTCTTGCCGTCGTCCGTGGAGCGCGCCGCGATGTCGTTGCCGACGATGACGAGGGTGCCGTCCGGGGAGCCGGCGATGGCGCCGTTGTTCGAGCTGCACGGCACGCCGTCCGGGGACACGGCGTTGTAGAAGAGGGCGGTCTTGCCGCCGTCCGTGGAGACCATGACGTGGCACGTGACGAGCCCGCTGCCGATGGATTCCACGATGGACTGGGTGGCCGGGTTGATGGTCATGCGGCTGTAGTCGCTGACCGTGAGGAGGTCGGGGTGGTAGGTGACGAGGTCGGGCCAGGTGTCGCCTCCGTCATGGCTGGTGGCCAGGAGGACCTTCCAACCCGGCGCGAAGCCGGCGTTGGCGGGCGGCGGCGAGTTCTTGTCGATGCCCAGGAGGTCGTACATCTCGACGCCGTAGTGGACGGCCCCGTCCGCCGTGAACTGGAACATCGGGTCGGTGTTGCAGGCGTACCCGAACGTCGGGTCGGTGGGCGAGCGCTCGGAGTACTTGCCGCCGATGGTGACGTCGCGCCAGGTCTCGCCGCCGTCGTGCGTCACGCTGAGGCCGTTCCAGACGCAGTTGCCCGACGATTCGGGGTTGAGGTCCTTGGCGCCGATGATGACGTTGCGGGCGTCCGTCGGGTTGACCGCGATCCACATCTCGGTCTTCGAGCCGTCGGTGTGGCTGGCGCGCACCTCGCACGGCTGCGCCCACGCCGGGTCGTGCGCCAGCTCGAACGAGCCGAGCGAGCAGTCCAACGCCCAGCCCGCCGCAGTGTCGCCTGGCGTCGCCGGCGCGTCCTGCGAAGGCTTGCCGGAGCAACCGGCCAGCACGGCCAGCGAGAACGAGAGCATCGTCAGGAGGGCGACCGCGCGGCCGGTCATGACGGCAACGACGGCGCCGCCGCGCGAAAAGGGTTGCCGTGGAGCGGGAAAAAGAAAGGAAGAGGGGAAGAGGCCGTTTGCGTCCGCGCTAGCGGGGCTGGCGGGGCGGGGCGTGCTTGGGGTAGCAGTCCCGGCAGTACACCGGGCGTCCCGCCGAGGGCTTGAAGGGCACCTGGGTCTTGTTCCCGCAGTCGGCGCAGACTGCATCGTGCATCTCGCGGGGCGGGCCGCGGCCGAAGCCGCCGCCTCCGCCGCCGCCGCCACTCGGCCTGTCGTTGTATCCCATTGGGTTCACTCAATTGGCGGCTCCGAAGAGACCGCCGGCTGGCCATTGGGGGCCTCCTACAAACGGCTGCCGAAGGCGGTACGTGTGCGACTTGGCCCGCCACTGGTTCCTGAGGACCGCCTGCCCCCTCTGTTGCCGACCCCGGCACGGTGATATACCCCCCCTTTGTCCCGAGCCTGTCCAAAGCCTGGGAGCGATCCCAGGTCCCGTCGGAGTCGAACAGGCTCCCGCGGCGCAGACGCAGGCCCCCCCAGGCTACGCGCTTGCCGCTGCGGTCGCTGGGTTCGGGGCCGCCGGGGGACGTCACATGGTGAATCCCCATGGCCTCCAACAAGCCCCACATGAACCTCGTCGTCATCGGGCACGTCGACCACGGCAAGAGCACGCTGGTCGGCCGCCTGATGCTGGACACCGGCCAGTT
>JAXDQQ010000136.1:0-6132 GCA_034667805.1 Thermoplasmata archaeon
GAGGCAGTTGCGCAGGGCAGGGACGTCGGTGTCGAGGCGCCAGCCGACGTGGACGCCGGCCTTGAGGGCCTGCTCGTGCAGCGCCTTGGGGTCCTGGACGTGCGTGACGAGCTCGTTGTAGTAGGCGCCGGAGAAGCGCTTGGTGTAGCCGGCGGCGTAGAGGGCGGATTCCAGGCGCGCGCCTGCCTCGAGGTTCTGCAGGCCCATCTCGCGCAGCCCCTTGCGGCCGAGCATCGTCAGGTGGATCGCCGCCTGGTTGGCGATGAGGGCCTCGTTGGAGCAGATGTTGGACGTCGCCTTGGCGCGCCGGATGTGCTGCTCCCGCGCCTGCAGCGTCATGACGAAGCCGCGCTTGCCGGTCTCGTCCTTGGTGGCGCCGATGATGCGGCCCGGCATCTTGCGGACGAGCTCCTCTTTGCACAGCATCGTGCCAAGGAGCGGGCCGCCCAAGGCGGGGGCGCCGCCGAAGCAGGAGCCTTCGGCGACGACGATGTCGGCGCCGAGCAGGCCGGGCGGCGTCGCGACACCGGTGGCCGTGAGGTCGACGCCCATGACGAACAGGGCGCTGGCCGCGTGGGCGAGCTCGCCGGCCTTCTTCGCCTCGGCCTCGAAGACGCCGAAGTGGTTGGGGTTCTCGACGAGGACGCCGGAGACGTCGGGGCCGAGCTTGGCCTGCAAGCTGGCAAGGTCGGAGCGGCCGGTCTTGTCGTCGTAGCCGTACGAATCGATCGTGATGCCGGGGCCCGCGGTGTAGTTCTGCAGGATGCTGCGCTTTTCCCACGCCAGGTGGGCGGGCACGAGGAAGCGCGTGCGGCCGTTGGAGCGCGTGGCCATGAGGGCGGCCTCGCCGAGGGCGGTGGGCCCATCGTACATTCCCGCGTTGGAGACGTCCATGCGGGTGATGTCGCACATCAGCGACTGGTACTCGAAGATGACCTGCAGCAGCCCCTGCGAGACCTCGGGCTGGTACGGCGTGTAGGACGTGATGAACTCCTGGCGGTGGGCGACGGCCTTGACCGCCGCGGGGACCAGCTGCGGCTTGTAGCCGCCGCCAAGGAAGTTGGGCATGCGCTCGTAGGAATGGTTCTTGGCCAAGAGCGTGCGAAGGCGCCGGACCATGTGCCGCTCGGGCTCGGCGGCGGGGAGGCGGAGTCCCTTGATGCGCAGCGCGGCGGGGATGTCCGAGAAGAGGTCCTGGGCCGAGGAAATGCCGATGTCCTTGGCCATCTCCGTCTCCAACGCGTGGTTGGGGATGAGGTGCACGCCGCGGCGAGATTCCACCGACTCTTAAGGGTAAGGAGGGAAGGCAAGTCGCCGTCAATGGTCGACGCGGCGCCGTTCCTGCTTCAAGGCGACCTGGCGTTTTCCTCCGCCGACGCCGGGGGCGTCCAGGTCAACGAGATGGAGGACCGGCGCGCGAAGCGCGCCGAGGCGGCGCGACGCGCAGCCACCTTGCAATTCCAGGACGGCCCTGCCATGGAAAATGGACGACGCCCACGACGACGCCGACGGCGGAAACGGTTGAACCTCGTCTTGGTGAATCGAACGGGGCCTTCAACGACGGCCCAACCTCATTCCCGACTACCAATCGATCTCTTGTCGATCGCGCCAGAACAGGCCCCCCGGCGAGCCGGGCTTGAACCGGGAGAGCCAGACGATGGTGTCCGCGCCTTCGTCGACGGAGCGCGGCGCCTCGCTGCCGCCCATGTCGGTGCGCACCCAGCCCGGGCAGCCGGAGTTGGCAAGGAGCCCGCGCATGCCGTACTCTCCGTGCAGGTAGGCCGTCAGGGCGTTGATGCCGGCCTTGGACACGCGGTAGGCCGGCGCGGTGCCGCCCATCCCTTCGCCCAACGCGCCCATGCCGCTCGAGACGTTGACGATGCGGCCGCCGGGACGGGCCAAGAGGTGCGGCAGGGCCTCGCGCGCCAGCAGCATCGGGCCCCGCAGGTTCGTCGCAAGGACCTCGTCCAGCTTCTCGGTCTCGAGGTTCGCCAGCACGCGGCCGCGGAAGTCGCCGACGCCGGCGTTGTTGACGACGACGTCCAGCCGGCCGGTCGCCGTGACGGCCTTGCGGACGGCGGCCGCGACGTCGTCCTCGTGCGTGACGTCGAGCTTGACGGGGACCACGCGGCCGCCAGTGGTCGAGTGGACGCCGGCGAGGTCCTTCGGGTAGCGGGCGCCGGCGTAGACGGTGGCGCCGAGGTCGAAGAGGTGCGCCGTGACCGCGGCGCCGATGCCGCGCGTGGCGCCGGTGACGAGGGCGGTCTGCCCATCGAGGCGCTCGTGCAGCTGCGGCTTCAACGCCGCGCCCACCCGGCCGGTCGCGATGAGCCTTGCCCTACTTGGCGGCGTGCGTGCCGGCGTCGCGGTGCACGTTGCCGATGAAATGGTGCTCGATGAGCCCGCTGCGGATGACGAAGGCGTGCGTGGCGCGCATCTTCCCCATGCGGCTCTCCAAGGTCAGCTCCTGGAGGATGGAATCCCCGGCGGAGGCGTGCCGGGGGCCATCGTGGATGCGGATGGAGCCGAGGAAGCGCAGGGGGACGCGCAGGGCGTCGACCAGCTCGTCGGGACCTTTGATCTGCATGTCGAAGCCCAACACCTGGCAGTCCCTGTGGTACAGCGAGGCGAGGGCGGTGACGTCCTTCGACTCGAGGGCGGCCTTCCAGCGCTCGTAGACGTGGGCGGGGGAATCGGTGAGAGGGCAGAGCTCGGACCGTTGCATGACTGGAAATCCGCTTCCTCGTCAAAGACCCCTTCGGTGCAACCGTTGAAGGGATGTGGCAATGGCCAGCGTTGCCCTTGGGCACAAGGCGGTGGCGGCCGGTCCGGCCCGCGGATGGCACGGGTTCAGGCGATTTCCTTGGTGTACGCCGCGGCCGACAGCAGCTGCTTGGCCTGCGCGGCATCCTTGACCTTGATGCGGACGAGCCATCCGTCGCCGTACGGGTCGTCATTCAGGGTCTCGGGCGCGTCCTCCAGGGCGGAGTTCACCGCGATGACCTCGCCGGCGATGGGCATGTAGAGGTCGGAGACGGACTTGACGGACTCGACGACGCCAAACTCCTGCTCGAGGGTGAAGGACTGGCCGACCTTGGGCAGCTCGACGTAGACGATGTCGTTGAGCGCCTCCTGGGCGTGGTCGGTGATGCCGATGGTGGCCTCGCCGCCCTGGATGCGGACCCACTCGTGGGACTTGGAGTACAATAGGTCGGCCGGGGTCTCGCTCATGTCACGCCATCCGAGTTGCTCCGCCGACCGGCGCGCTCCATTTCAGGGCTTTGGGCGGCAGGTGCAAACGCTATGAACCGGTCCTTTGTCGCCGCACCCGCGGGCTTGCGCCCGCCTGACGCCCCAGTCCAAACCGGATCGGGACTTAGTCTAGCTCGGTTAGGCGTCAGACTGTAGATCTGAATCAGGCCGGTTCAAATCCGGCAGTCCCGACTCCTCTTCCCTCCCTCTTCCTACCTCTTCCTGCCTTTTTCCCTCGTTTTCCTGCCAGTGCCCTCGTGCTTCCCGGCGATGACGCCTGCCTCGCGGCTGGTTTTTCCCGCCCCTCTCCTGGAACCCTTTCTTCCGGTGGAGACGATAGAATCCAGCCGGTTTCCCAGGGAGAGACCAGTTGGAGGGCCCTGCGGCGGGTTGCATTCCGGGCCTCCTGGCCGCCTCCTGTTGTGATTCGGCACCCTTATCAGGAGAAACCCAGGATGGGGCATCCTGGGGATGCTTGCATCCCCTCCTGGAGGATGCATACACATGCCCTACGAACACAAGACGAGCAAGGGAACCTACATCCTGCACACGCGTGCGGTCGAGCTGAAGGGTGGCCGCAAGCAGGTCATCTACTTCTTCTGCAAGAAGGGCAACAAGCCGGCCTCCGGCAAGCCCTGCGACATGCCCGACGGCAAGAAGGTCGGCATCAACCAGCGCACGGGTCTCCCGTTCCTGGCCAACACGGCGACCAAGGTCGCCAAGTCGAAGTAGGCCCAGCAAGGCCTGCTCGTCCGGTGAACGCGGGGTCCG
Source organism: Thermoplasmata archaeon (assembly GCA_034667805.1). Classification (GTDB taxonomy): domain Archaea; phylum Thermoplasmatota; class E2; order JACPAO01; family JAHFTW01; genus JAHFTW01. The sequence goes on from JAXDQQ010000136.1 coordinate 4,024, forward strand.
CCTCGCGCCCTTTTCCCCTTCCCTCTCCCTTTCTTTTTGGCTCCCTTCTGTTTTGTCGGTTCGGCCGAGGGCGTCAGGCCGCCTTGTCGTCCGCGCCGGGAGACTCGCGCGCCATCCGGTCGCGGCGCATCTGGGCCAGCACGCGCCCGGCCAGCATCGCCGTGAACGCGACCACCGGCAGCAGGAGCAGCGGGATCCAGCCGGTGGGCGACCGCTCGAGGAACCAGCGCAACGCCAGGACCAGCACCGCGAAGGCCAGGGTCACCACCAAGGCGAAGCGGAAGCTCACGGCGGCGCTCAGCACGAAGAGCAGGATCGGCACGCATGCCGCGAAAGCGACCCATGCCGCACCGCCCTCGATGAGCAGCCGGGCCAGGAACACCGCCAGCACGAAAAGCAGGATGGCGCCGATGACGGCCTTCGTCGGGCGCCGAGCTTCCGCCTCCTCGTCCATGGCCCTTCGACGGGGACCTGCCGCCTAAAGCTTTAGCTGCGGACCGTGGAATGGCGCAGCATGGCCACAGGCCAGCAATCCGGCTCCGTCATCTTCGGCGGCTTCTTCATCGGCGTCTGGCTTTACCTGTGCCTGTTCCGCACGCCCTTGTCGAACGACATCGACCTCGGCGCCTGGGTCCTCCTCGGCTTCGTCGGCCTGGCCTTGGCCGGCGCCATCTACGGCACCCGTGTCACGACGGGGACGCTCAAGCTCGTGCTCTACGTCGCCATCGGCATCGCCATCGCGTTCCTGACCACGGCGTTCATCCTCGAGCAGCTCAACGAGGGCGTCGCGGCGCTCATCACCTTCGTCGGCGCCGCCCTGATCGTGACGGCCCTGCCGGTCCCGGAGCGCGCCGGCAACTCGTCGGTGATGGGCAACTAGGGTAGACCCCCCAGCCCCGAGTAGGCCCCATTCTGTTTCCCGACGACCCTCGCGGGTCGCCGGCAAGCGGCATCCGACTGCGCGTCACGAGGACTTGCATCCCAGGGCCGGTGGCACGTTTCAGCAACTCCGCGCGGGACGTCCGGGCCGAGCCCTTCATCCCAGCCGCGCGGCTGTGTCGTTTCTGCGCCCCGACGGACCGTCTCCAGTCCAGCGCTTGTGCGCCCCTGTTCCTATCGGAGATGTGGGGACCTTCCTCAGCCGCCCTTGCGGGCTACCGTCAGCCGCTCTGGGGCGAGGGGGTCTAGCCCGGCCGACGGCCTGCCGCGCTTCAAGCTTCCGGGCGGTCAGGGATCGAGGTCGACGGCGACCATCACGACGCTCGTCTCGTCGACGACGTGCGAGTCGCCGAAGGTGATGGGCGGAGCACCGGCGTCGGGAGCCCCCTGGAACCGGAGGTCCGCCTGGCCCGAGCCCAGGGTCCTCCCGGAGCCGTTGGCGATGTCGAGGTATCCGGTGACCGGGCCCTCGTCCGGGATGAGCCACATGCGGTAGCGGCCGGCCGGGTTCTCGCCAGGAGTGACCTGGTACTCGGCGTCGACGTCGAAGGTGCCGAAGGAAGCGTGCGCCGTCATGCCGCGCGTGGCCAGCGGCCCGGCGTCGAGGTTCGTCGTGACCTCGACGGCCCCGGTCTCCACGGAGCCGCCGGTGAGGCCGGGGATCTCGTCGAGGAACCGCGAGGCGAGCTGGTTGGAGACGACCCAGATGAGCGGCAGCACGTCGAGCTGCGGCGCCTCCGACACCGGGTCGCGCGAGGTCAGGTCCGCTGGCGGAAGGACCGGCATCCCGACGAACATGGAGCCGACCTCGGAAAACGGCGCGTTCTGCGTGTCGTTGAGCAGGCCCGTGGGGCAGAACCACCAGGCGATGAAGATGTCCACGGTGACGCCGTCCGTGCTGGCGAACTGGAAGCCGTCGGGCAGCTGGAAGCCGAGTTGCGTGAACACCGCGATCGGGTAGGGGAAGAACGTGTGCAGCTGCAGGCAGTCCTGGAACTCGAGCGTGATGGGCAGCGCAGGCAGCGCGGTGGTGTTGTTCAGCGCACCCGCCAGGGGCCCGGTCGAGGTGGAGGAGACCGCCGGAGCGTCGCCTCCCGTGTCGCCGCCGGAGCATCCCGCCAGCAAGGCAGCCAGGAGCAGGAACGACGGGACGACCGGACGCACATCCAC
>JAXDQQ010000137.1:0-6062 GCA_034667805.1 Thermoplasmata archaeon
CGCGGGGACTTAGGGGGCCGTGGAACGCAGCCGGGGGCCCGCCCCTGGCTCCTTGCGGACCACCGGCTGGAAGAGCTCCACCAGGTTCCCCGACGGGTCTTGCGCCAGGACCTGGGCACCGGCCGGACCACGCACGACCTCGTTGCGGAAGCGCACGCCCGCCTGGCGGAGCCTTCGGAACTCGGCGTCGATGTCGTCGACGACGAACTCGATGCGGTTCCAACCGCCTGCCGCCGGCTTGGCGCCGTCGGCCATCGGTCGTCCGGCGCTGCTGGCCGGGCCGCTGAGCAGCAGCCGCAGCTGGCCGCGCTGGACGTCGGCGAACGCAGGAGGCACGTGGGAGAGGAGCTCGAAGCCTAAGTGCCCGACGTACCAATCGACGCTCGCCTGGACGTCGTCGACCATGTAGCGCACGTTGACCGTCATGTCGGCGCCAAAAATCCCTCGTCGCCAAGAACCTTGTCCAAAGCGCCGGACCGGTTGCGTTGGGCGGATCGGCGGGTCGCCGGTCAGACCTGGCGCTCGGCGGCGGTCCTGGCGCAGAATCCCGACGTCTCCATCGGGCAGGGCGCGGAGACGACGTCCTCGACCTTGATGTAGAACACGAGGGCCTGGCCGTAGAGCGGGTGCTCCTCGTTGCCGGCGCGCGTGTACGCGTCCTCGGGCGCCATGCGCACCACACGGACCGTGTCGGTGGAGAGGCCCTTGAGCGCCTCGTTGAACCCGCGGATGGTGGTGAAGTAGCCGAGGCCGGTCGCCGCGTCGGCCTCCATGCCCACGTCGTGGAGGACTGGATCCGCCGGCGTCCCGGTCTTCGGGACGTTCGACGACGGCGGCCGCCAGTAGGCCGGTTGCTCGGCGCGGTCCTGGTCGTAGACGTAGACCGGCAAGGGTTCGCCCCCTTCCCACGCGTACCAGTCCGTGCGCGGCCAGTCGTCGTGGTCGATGGCCTCGATGTTCGTGTAGAACAGCGTGCCGTTCTCGAGGAAGCCGGCGGTGTAGACGTGCACGCCCTGGCCGGGCTCGGCCGCGCGGCCTTCCGTCGGGGCGGCAAGGTCCCACGAGATCTTGCCGGTCATCGTGCCTTCGCAGCTGGGATGCGCGTAGGCGAGGTCCAGGTGGCCGGCCCCGCGCCCGGGCGTCACGCGCAGCACCGAGAAGTTGTCGGAGTCCTCGTCGGAGATGCGCTCGACGTCGACGGACCAGCCAGACGGCGCCACGGAGGCCACGGGATCGTCGCCAGGGCCGCTGTGCAGCACGACCGTGTCCCAGGTGCCCGACTGGTCGGTGTGCAGGTAGCCGGCGTCGACCCACGGCGTGCGCAGGGCCGCGTGCGCGTCGCCGTCGCCCACGCAGGGGCGCTCCTGGAGGCCGACGCAGCCGGATGCGAGGCCGGCCACTAGGGCGACGGCCACCAGGACCCGCATTGCCTGACCAGGGACCGCTACGCCTCTTGAACTCTATGGAAGGCGCACCCGCCGTCGGCACGCTCATCCGGCGGCGCTCGGTCGTCGCGGGCATGGCCGAGACGAGCGCCGTGACCGTCGTGGGGGGCGGCGCGCTCGGCTGCGCGGCGGCCCTCGCCTTGGCCGAGCACGGCCACGAGGTCACGCTGCTGGAGCGCCGGCAGCTCGGCGCCGGCAACTCGTCCAAGGCGGCCGGCATCCTCTCCACGCTCTGCCACAGCGACGCGGAGTACCGGCTCATCGCCGAGACGCGCGGCCTGCTTGGCGAGACCATCAGCCTGGCGCTTGCGACGGGGGAGCGCGCGGCCAAGGGCGCATGGCGCAGCCATCCGTCCATCGTCGTCGCGCATGGCGAGTCGATCCCGGTGATGGAGGCGATGCAGGAGCGCGCCGAGCGCTTCACCGAGGAGGTCGAGCGCCTCGACCACCGCCAGGCGGCGCGCATGTTCTCCGGCCTGAGGCTGGAGCCCGGCGAGGAAGCCATCGTGGCGCAGGAGGACGGCGTCATCGAGGCCGGCGACTTCCTCGTCGCGCTGCGCGCCCGGCTGGCCTCCGAGGGCGTGACGGTGCGCGAGAACGCGCCGGCGGAGACGGTGGCGGACACGACCGTCGTCGCGGGCGGCGCCTGGACGAAGGCCTGGCTCGCGCGCCGCGGCGTGCCGCTGCCCGTGCAGATGTACCGGACGCAACTGGCGAGCCTGCACTTGCCAGGCGGCGGCGAGCTGCCCATCGTGCACGACCTGCGGCAGCACTTCTACACGCGCCCGGAGTCGGAGCACGGCATCCTGGCCGGCAACGGCACGCAGCTCCATCCCTTCGACCCCGAGGACTACAACGAGGCGGCCGACCCGGAGTTCATCGCCTCCATCGCCGAGCGCGTGGTGCACCGCTTCGAGGACGGCGCCGAGGCCCAGGTGCGGACCGGCTGGGCGGGCCTGTGCGTCGCCACTCCCGACCGGCGCCCCCTGTGCGGTCCGGTGCCGGGGAAGCCGGGCCTCTTCGTGCTGACGGGGGACAACGGCTTCGGCCTCATGCGCAGCCTCGCCCTGGGACAGCGGATGGCGGACGCCGTCCGCGGCAAGGTGGAGCCCGCGCTCGACCCGGCGCGTTTCCTCGGGGTGCCGGACACGTTCGAGATGCGCGAGGGCTTCGGCGCGTCGGCCGATGCTCGGCTCGCGCCCTAGGCAAACGGTTAGGACCGCCGGACGCAATCTGGTGGCGATGAGCACAACCCCACGGACTCGCATCCTCGTCGTGGACGACGAGGCCGACATCCGCATCGGCCTGCGCTCCCTGTTCGAGTCCACGCTGAAGGCCGAGGTCGTCGAAGCCTCCAACGCAGAGGAGGCGCTCGAGGCGATTGCGAAGGGGCCGTTCCATGCCATCCTCTCGGACTACAAGATGCCGGGGATGGACGGCCTGAAGATGCTCGGCAAGGCCCAGGAGATCGCGCCGCGCACGCCCCGCATCATGATGACGGCCTATCCCGACCTCGACCTCGCCATCCAGGCGCTCAACGAGGCGCGCATCCTGCACTTCTTCGCCAAGCCCCTCGAGCCCGACCAGGTCGTCGAGGTCCTGCGCAAGGTGATCGACGCCGAGAACGCCCTCCGGCAACGCGACGACGCCCTGCGGCGGTCGCTCGAGGTCATGCGCCGCAAGGGGACGCCTCCCCCCAGCCGACCTTGATTGTCCTTTATTGGCATGAAATCGGCTCCGCAGGCCAACGGTTATCGGCACCCTCGCCCATGAGCGACTGATGGCAAAGCCGCGGGTCCTCGTCGTCGACGACGAGGCCGACATCCTGGCCGCCATGGCCGCGTTCCTCAAGGATGCCCTTGGCGTCGAGGTCGTGGCAGCCGATTCGGGCGCCGCCGGCCTGGAAGTGATGGCCCAGGGGCCAGTGGACCTCATCGTGTCCGACTACCGCATGCCCGGCATGGATGGCCTGCAGTTCCTCAAGCGGGCCTCCGAGCTGCAGCCGGATGCGCCGCGCATCCTGCTCACCGCGTTCCCCGACATGCAGCTGGCCATCAACGCCCTCAACCATGCCCGCATCTCCCGGTTCATCACCAAGCCCGTCGATCCGGACGGCCTGAAGACGGTCATCACGAACCTGCTCGACACCACGCGCCGGCGCAACCTCGGCGCCCAGGCCCTCAAGAGGTCCGTCCAGCCGCGCCCCGAAGAGGTCGACGGGCCGGTGTCGTAGCCTTGGAGGGCAAGTGAGCGCGCGGATCCTGGTCGTCGACGACGAAGCGGACATCCTTTCCTCGCTCCGCACGTTCCTGGAGGATGAACTGGAGGTCGAGGTCGTCTCCGCGTTCTCCGGGGAGCAGGGCCTGGCCGTCCTGCGAGAGGGCAACATCGGCTTGGTCGTGTCCGACTACCGCATGCCCGTGATGGACGGGCTGGTGTTCCTTCGGCTGGCGAAGGAGATGGCTCCCGACGTGCCTCGGGTCCTGCTGACCGCCTACCCCGACACGCGTTTGGCGGCGGAGGCGCTCAACCAAGCGAAGATCTCGCAGTTCCTGTCCAAGCCGGTGCAGCCCGGCCGCCTGCGCGAGGTCGTCAAGGATCTCTTGGACAAACGGCTGCGGTCGGCCCAGACGAACGCCGCCTTCGAGCGGGCCTCCGGGCACCACGACCTGCCCTGAACCTGTTTTGCCCTTGGCGAGGTCAGGGCACGACGCCAACGGTTATTGTGCACAGATGTCGATTCCCCTGTTGGTGGAGTCAGCTTGCGCTCACGCGTCTTGGTCGTGGATGACGAACCGGACATCCTCGCCGCCTTGCGGACCTTCCTGGAGGGCTCCCTGGACGTCGAGGTCGTCTCCGCGGCTTCCGGGGACGAAGGCCTGGCGGCCCTGCGCGCGGGTGGCGTCGACCTGGTCATCTCCGACTACCGCATGCCCGTGATGGACGGCCTGGTGTTCCTGAGCCGCGCCGAGGAACTCTGCCCCAAGGTCCCGCGCGTGCTGATCACGGCCTATCCGGACATGCAGCTGGCCATCAACGCCCTCAACCAGGCCCACATCGCCCGGTTCCTCGTCAAGCCCGTCGAGCCCGACCAGCTGCAGGGCGTCATCGAGGGACTGCTTGGCAAGCGGCTGCGATCGACGCAGAGCGAAGCGGCGTTCGAGCGGGCCGCCGGCAAGGCCGATCCGCGGCCGGCCAAACCCTAGGCGGCCTGCGAGGCGCCGCGGACCGGGGCGTCCACGGCCATGAGCGCGAGCCGGACCTCGAACGTGGACCCCTGGCCCGGCCCATCGCTGCTGCAGGTGAGGGTGCCGCCATGCTGCTCGATGATGCCGCGGCTGATGTAGAGGCCGAGGCCGGTGCCGCCGCGGTTCATGGCTTTGGTGTCGTGCACCTGCATGAAGGGCTGGAAGAGCCGGCCGATCTGTTCGGCGGTGAGGCCGACGCCGGAGTCCTTGACCCGGATGGCGAGCTGCGGGCCTTCCTGCGCCAGGCCCACCTCGACGAACCCGCCGCGTGGCGTGAACTTGAGGGCGTTGTACACGAGGTTGAGCAGGACCTGGTGCAGGCGCCCCTCGTCGCCCTCGACCTGGAGGCTCGACGCCAGTCCGCGGATGCGCAGCGTGATGCCGTCGAGCCGCGCCTTTTCCTGCACGGACTCCACGACCTCCTCGACGATGCCGGCCGGCCGGACCGGCTTGCGCAGGAGCCTCAGCTTGCCGCCCTGCAGGCGCGCCGCGTCGATCAGGTCGGTCACCAGCATCGCGAGCCTCTGGAAGTTGCGGTCCACGAGGGCGACGGCCTCTTCCTGCTTCGGCTGCAGGTCCCCGAAGAGGCCGCGCCGCAGGCTGGCCATGTGGAGCTTGATGGGCGTGAGCGGCGTGGAGAGCTCGTGCGCCGCGTTGTTGAGGAACTGCGCCTTGAACTCGGCGCTCTCCTTGAGGCGCTCGATCTCGCGGCGGCGGTCGCCCATCTCGTGCTCGGCCGTGATGTCGCGGATGATGCCGTCGATGCGCACGACCTTGCCGGCGTCGTCCTTGATCGGATGCATGGTGGCGCGGATCCAGCGCACGTCGCCGGCGGGCCGGACGATGCGCGTGTCTTCGACGATGGCGGTCCCAGCCAGCAGCGCAGAATAGCTGGCCAGCACCCGGGCCGAATCGTCGGGATGCAACTGGGTGATCCAAAGGTCAGGGTCGGCGTCGTACGAGGCCTTCGGGCCGCCAAAGATGCGTTCGACCCCGGCGGAGTTGAGCGTCGTGCCGGCCACGAGGTCCGTGGAGACGTAGTACTCGTCGACGTTGTCCAGGAGGGTGCGCAGGCGCGCCTCGCTGGTGCGCAAGGCGTCGTCGGCCCGCTTGCGCTCGGTGATGTCCTGGCTCAGGCCGACGAGCCGCTCGGGGCGGCCCTGCTCATCGACCTTGAGCTTGACGAGGAGGCGCAGCCAGCGCATGTCCCCATTGGGCTGCGGGATGCGGATGTCGTGCTCCGCGGAAAGGGAGGGGTTTCCCCGTCCCCCGGGCGAAGCATGGGCGACGGCGTCCTCGAGGAACCCGCGGTCGTCCGGATGGGCCAAGGCGAGGAACTCCTTCAGCAGAGGTGGCCCCTGGTCAGGCG
>JAXDQQ010000138.1:0-3162 GCA_034667805.1 Thermoplasmata archaeon
CGTTGGGGGTGGAGGGGTTGCTGATGTCGACGATGCGCAGCCCGGCGTCCCAGTTGGCGACGTACATCAGCGTCTTCCCCGTCACGGCGTCCTCGCGGACCACCATGTCGTGCGCATAGCCCTGGTAGTAGACGTCGAAGACGGTGGGGTCGCGGTTGTACGCGGTCGCGAGGTCCGCCTGGTAGCGCGCCAGTTCGGTGAGCGTGCCGGACGCGCGGTCGAAGCGGTTGATGCTGACGTCGGCGTTGGCGCCGAAGACCAGCTCGTCGCCGGCGGCCGTGCGGAAGTAGGTGACCATGTGGGGACCGCGGCGCGGCCCGACGGGCAGGTACGACTTGAGCTCGGGGTGCGCCTTGTCGGAGACGTCGACGACGTAGAAGCCGCCGGCGCGCGCCACGCCGCCCAGCGGGGCGATGGAGGCCTCGTCGTCGTTGCCGATGAACATCCAGTTGCCGTCGTCGGAGACCTTGACGTCCTGGATGTCGGCGAGCCCGGTGAAGCGTCCGACCTCCTCCGGGGCCGCCGGGTTGGTGACGTCGAGGATCTGGATGGCGGCGCCATTGTCGACGAACAGGTAGTTCGCCCAGGCGTCGATCTCCTGCGTCCCGGCCTCCCAGCCGCCGAGGACCTCGAGGTTCGCGGATTCGTTGCCGGCGCGGTAGGCGGCCAGGGCGTCCGCCGGCGGCGGCGCCAAGGAATCCGTGCCGCCCTCGCTTCCCCCGTTTCCACCCGTGCCCGCGCATCCGGCAAGGACCGTCAAGGACAGCAAGGCGAAGGCCAGCCAGGCGCGCACGGTGGAACCAGGGACGGCGCCCCCTGAAAAGGGCTGCGTCAGACCAGCGCATCCCACCAGCCGTCGGGCCAGGGGAGGAACGGGCGGATCGCGTAGTGGATGATGGCGAAGCCGGCGAGCCCCACGACGATGTCGAAGAGGATGTTGCGCCACGACTCGTACTCGAACAGGCCACCCTCCTCCGTCTTGACCTGGCGCAGGGCGGCCTCGAACCCTTCGTAGAGGGTCAGCGCGGCGAAGCAGGTGACCCACCCGATGGGCAACAACCCAAGGAGGAGGCCGCTGGCGAAATGCGGCAGGGACCACCAGTCGATCGCCTTCTCGCCTCGCGGCCTAAGCCCCGTCATCGCCGCCGTCCCATCCAGGGGCAGGACTTGAACGGCGTGGGACGAGCGGCCTAGCGCAGCACGCGGAACGGCCCAGGGATCCCTTGGGGCTCCTCGGGCATCTCCTCGACGCGGTCGACGCCGGCGTTGGGCGGCCCGCGGCGGCACCAGGCGACCATCGCCTCGACGCCCAGCACGGGCCCCTCGAAGGCCGCCTCGACGCGGCCGTCCGGGAGGTTACGCACCCAGCCGGCGACGCCCAAGCGGTCCGCCTCCTCGCGCGTCGATTCGCGGAACCAGACGCCCTGCACCCGGCCGGAGACCAGGACGCGAAGCCGCTTCATCGCCCCGCAAGCCGCCCGGCGCGGCAAAGGCTTGCGCCCGGCCGGGGCACCGTCAACGGACAAACCTCGATGGTCCGCAGCCCAAGGGGTTCATCTGGTCCGACCCCGCAAGGACCGCCTCCCGACCCCGTCCGTTCCAACCCGCATGAACCAGTACAGGTTCTAGTCGGAGGCGAACGTCCCGGAAACCTTCTTCCCCGAGGGCCCTGATGGGCCGGTCGCTCCCGAATGGCCGCCCCGCTCCAGCAGACGGCCCGCCTCACCGCCCCGCCGGCGCCGCGCGCCGCCGAGGTGCTGACGGCGGATGCGTTGGCGCTCCTGGCCGACATGCACGCGCTCTTCGAGCCGCAGCGGCAGGACCGGCTGGCCGCGCGGCGCAAGGCGCAGGAGCGCTTCGACCGGGGCGAGCTGCCGGACTTCCTGCCGCAGACGCGCGCCATGCGCGAGTCGACCTGGTCGGTGCGGCCCGCGCCGGACGACCTGCAGCGGCGCTGGGTGGAGATCACCGGGCCGGTGGAGCGCAAGATGATGGTCAACGCGTTCAACTCCGGCGCCGACTGTTTCATGGCGGACTTCGAGGACGCCAACAGCCCGACTTGGTCGAACTGCGTCGAGGGCCAAGCCAACCTCTCCGACTTCGTGCAGGGCAAACTGGAACTGACGACGGCGGAGGGAAAGCACTACAAGGTCGGCGCCGACCCAGCGACGCTCATCGTCCGTCCCCGCGGCTGGCACCTGGACGAGCGGCACGTCACCGTGGGCGGGCATCCCGTCTCGGCCAGCCTGTTCGACGCGACGCTCTTCATCGCGGCCAACGGCAAGGCGCTGCGCGAGACCGGCACCGGCCCCTACCTCTACCTCCCGAAGATGGAGCACCACCTGGAGGCGCGGCTGTGGAACGACGCGCTGCTCTACCTGGAAGGCCGGCTGGGCCTGCCGTTCAACTCCGTGCGGGTCACCGTCCTCATCGAGACGCTGCCGGCGGCGTTCCAGATGGAGGAGATCCTCTACGAGCTGCGCGACCGCATCGTGGGCCTGAACGCGGGCCGCTGGGACTACCTCTTCTCGACCATCAAGACCGTGCAGGCCGATCCCGACAAGATCCTCCCGGACCGTGGCGCCGTCACGATGACCGCCCCCTTCATGCGCGCCTACGCCAAGCTCCTCGTCGCCACCTGCCACAAGCGCGGCGCCCACGCCATGGGCGGCATGGCGGCGTTCATCCCGAACCGGCGTGACGCCGCCGTCACGGAACGCGCGCTTCGCAAGGTCCGCGAGGACAAGGAGCGCGAATCCACGGACGGCTTCGACGGCACGTGGGTCGCGCACCCGGACCTCGTGCCGGTCGCCCGCGCCATCTTCGAGCGCAACCTCAAGGGCGAGGACAACCAGCTCGGCCGCCGCACGACCCTGGTCCGGGACCCGGCGGCGCTGCTCGACCTGAAGATCCCCGGCGCTGCCGTCACCGAGGAGGGCGTCCGCCACAACCTGCGCGCCGCCCTCATCTACGTCGAGGCGTGGCTGCGCGGCATCGGCGCCGTGGCCATCGACAACCTGATGGAGGACGCCGCCACCGCGGAGATCTCGCGGGCCCAGGTCTGGCAATGGGTGCGCCACAAGGTCGCGCTCCCCGACGGCCGCGTCGTCGACCACGCGCTGGTCGACCGCATCCTGGCCGAGGAGCGCGCCCGCATCGAGG
>JAXDQQ010000139.1:0-2584 GCA_034667805.1 Thermoplasmata archaeon
CGCATCCGCTCGGCGTCAAGTCGCCGGTCCTCGCATGGGGCCTCGGCCTCGAACGATTGGCCATGCTGCGCTTGGGCCTGACCGACATCCGGCAGCTCTACCTCAGCGACGTGCAGTGGCTGCGCGAAAGCCCGCTCCGCTGACCATGACGAACCACCGATGACACCGATTTCACCGATGGGCACATCGGTGGGCATCGGTGCAATCGGTGGTTGGGCCGGGAGGCGCCTGCCACGACCGGTATCCTTGAACCCGCCGCCGGCGCATCCGCAGGCGTGAAAGGTCAACTCGACCACGCCGTCTTCTACGTCCGCGACCTCAAGGCCAGCCTGCGCTTCTGGCGCGACACCCTCGGCTTCAAGGAGGTCGGCGCCGCGTTCGGAGGCAAGGCCGCCGCGTTGACGTCGGGGCGCACGCACCACGAGCTGTTGCTCATCGAGGTCGGCGACCTGCCGGGTCCGGCCCCCCGCCGGCGCGGCCTCTATCACGTCGGCGTCAAGGTCGGCAATAGCAAGGAGGAGCTCAAGCAGGCCATCCAGGAACTACAGGCCGCCGGCGTGCGCATCGAGGGCACGTCCGACCACACCGTGTCCTGGAGCCTCTACGTGCGCGACCCCGACGGCAACGAGGTGGAGGTCTTCTGCGACAACCCTGCCGTTGATTGGAAGAAGGATCCCAGCCTCGCGATGGCTCCCATCAAGCCGCTGCAGCTGTAGCGAACGTTCACTGGGGCTCCGTCTAGTCGGAGTCGTGGCCGTGCGGCGCGGCTCCGGACTTGCAGGCCTCGCAGTCGGCTTCGTCGAGGACTTCGTCGGCCTTGGCCTTGACGCGTGGGGGGACCTTGTCCATGGGCTGGGAACGACGGCCGGGCCTTGACCGCCGCGCTGCGGGCCGTTCAGTGCTTGTGCGGCTTGCCGTCGCGCTGGTAGTCGTCGGCGAGGCGGACGATGTCGTCCTCGCGGCACTCGCCCATCTGCAGCTCCACGATGACGAGGGGCTCGTCGCCGGTGTTGGCGATGCGGTGGGTGGCGCCGATCTGGACGACGTGCGTGTGGCCCGGCCGCAGCGGCGTCGGCGGGCTCGTGCCCTGGTCCTCGCCGTGGCCGGAGATGGTGCGCCAGATCTCCTGGCGGTGGCCGTGCTTCTGCAGGCTCATGCGGGCGCCCGCCTTGACGACCATGCACTTCAGGGTCGCCTCCGGCGTGCGGTACCAGTCGACCCACAGGCCCCACGGGCGCTCCTCGACGACGTCCGACTCGAACAGGCCCATGGCGCGCAGGGCCTTCAGGAGCGGCTCCATCACGGCCCACCCAAGGGAAGCCGATATTTTGTCCCTGTGGCCCCGTCCAAACCTCGGCGCCAGGGCGGCGACGCCACGCCGCGGCAAGCGCAACAGGGAAAAGCGGTCCCCGTGTCGGCGCGGGCGTGCCGAAGAAGGCTGCCAGCAGATCCCCAGCCAAGGCAGCGGTGGCGAAGCCCGGCGGCAAGGCGGCCGGCCCGGGCCCCGGCTTCAAGTCCTGGCTGGTCACGGGCGGCTGCGGCTTCCTCGGCCAGGCCCTCGTGCCGCGGCTCCTCGCCCTCGGCTGCAAGGTGCGCGTCCTCGACACCGCGCCCATCCCGAAGGAGTGGGCCGGCAAGGTCGAGTTCGTCCAGGGCGACGTCCGCGACGCAGCCGTCGTCGACGGCGCTGTCTCCGGCGTCGAGGCGGTCTGCCACGCCGCGGCGGCGCTGCCCATCCACCGCAGCAAGCGGCTCATCCACGAGGTCAACGTCGATGGGACACGCAACGTCCTCGAGGCCGCCGTCAAGCACGGCGCGAAGGCCGTCGTGCACATCTCGAGCACCGCCGTCTACGGCTTGCACAAGGAGCACCCCATCCTGGAGTCGAACAAGCTCATCCCGGTCGGGCCCTACGGCGAATCGAAGGTCCTGGCGGAGAAGGTGTGCAAGGAGTACCGCGACCGCCTGCACGTCGCCGTCATCCGACCCAAGACGTTCCTCGGGCGCGGCCGCCTCGGCGTCTTCGAGATCCTCTTCGACTGGATCCACGACGGCAAGCGCATCCCCATGATCGGCAAGGGCCACAACAAGTACCAGCTCCTGGACGTCGAGGACCTCGTCGACGCCATCCTCCTCTCCGCCGCGCACCCGAAGGGCAACGACACGTTCAACGTCGCCGCCGCCGAGTTCGGCACCCTGCGCGAGGACCTCACGCCGCTGTTCAAGGCCGCAGGGCGCGAGCCGCGCTTCCTGCCGACGCCGCGCCGCACCACCATCTCCGTCCTCTGGGTCCTCGACCACCTGCGCCTCAGCCCCTTGACGAAGTGGCACTACGGCACGATGTCGTCGGACTCCTACGTCGAGACCGACAAGGCGCGTCAGCTCATCGGCTGGACGCCCAAGCGCAGCAACCAGGACACCCTGCTCGCCGCCTACACCTGGTACCACGCGCACCGCGACGAGGTCAAGTCCACCGTCGGGACGACGCACACGGTGCCGTGGAACCAGAAGATCCTGAAGGTCTTCAAGAAGTTCGCATAGCACGAAACGGGCTTCCGCGCTCGCTCCGCTCGCTCTGAACCCG
>JAXDQQ010000140.1:0-7768 GCA_034667805.1 Thermoplasmata archaeon
GACAACCTCGACTCCGTCTTCGCCGACGTCGTGCAGGACGACTTCTCGTGGTTCTTCTGGCAGAGGCCCCTGCTCATCCTCCTCTACTGGCCGGCCGCGAGCCTCGGCGGCTTCGCGGGCTACCGCATCGCCCACATCGTCGTCGCCAGCCTGGTCCCGGTGCTCGCGGCGGTCCTGCTGCGCCAGCTTGGCACCCGTCCGGTCTACACCTACGGCGCCGCGGCCGTGCTCGCCGTCCATCCCGTGCTCGTCCCGTGGAGCGTGCTCGTGCTCCCCGACACCACCGTGCTTGCCTTCACGCTCGCGGGGCTTCTCGCCGCGCACGCCGGGCGGCCCTTCGCCACCGCCGGCCTGCTGCTGGCTGGCGCATGGGTGAAGGAGATCGGCTTCGTGACGGTCGCGGCGCTGCTCGTCATCGCCCTTTGGCAGGAGGCCGACGGCCGGCGCGCCAGGCTCTGGCCACTGCGGTTGGGTCCTTTCGCGACGCTTCTCCTGCCGACGCTGGCCTTGTGCTTCCTCCCGCTCTTCGTCTCCATGACCCTCCCCAACGCGGCGCTGCCCGGCTTCCGCGTCGGAGGCACGACCTCGGAGGCGATCGAGCGGCTGTTCCTGCTGGCGTGGCTCGCGCCGGTGCCGTTCCTCGGCCTACTCGTCCCGCCGGCTAGGCGCCTCGCACTCGTCGCGCTGGCCTGGCCGGCATTCTTCCTCGCCTACCACCTTGCCACCGGCAAGGCCGTCGAGGTGTGGTACAACGTGGTCCCCGCCACGATGGTGCTGGTCGCTTCCGCCGCGACGCTGTCGCACCTGCCGCGCGAAGGGCCACCCGTCCGCAATTGGGCGCCCGCCGCCCTGTCGGCCTTCCTTGCCTTGCTCATCCTGGTCCAGGTGGTGGTCCCAGGGTCGACGGCCCTCAACCATGCCGTGGCGACGCCTCTGACGCGGACCGGGATGTGGGACCTCGAGGAGGCACTGGCCTATGAGCGCGTGCGCGACGACGAGCTCTTCGCCGTGATGTCCGTCGCGCCCGCCGGCGACGGCCGCACGTGGCTTGTCCTCGACATGGACTACTCGCTCGTCATGTACCCGATCGCGGAGCGTGTCGGGCTCGTCCTCAAGGACTTCACCATCGAAGGGGACCTCTCCGACGATGGCCTGCGCTTCTGGGCCGATGCCGTCGAGAACAGGTCGGATGCCACCCTCATGGCCGCCAACGGCGTGACGCTCAACGCAGCCCTGCGCAACGCCTACGCGCCGTGTGCGATGACGGCTGGCCTCTACACCTCCATCGTCCCGGTGGACTGCCAAGGCTACTCGGGCCGGCTCATCGAGGCCTTCCGGGCGGAGCAGGCCCGCAAGTTCCCCGACAAGGTGGGCGGCCAAGCCGCAGCGGCCTAGGCTTCAAGCCGCGGCCGTGCCATTCTGCTCGGCCACGGCCGCGTCGAAACGGGCCTGCAGTTCGGAGAGCCTCCCCTGGCAACCTTGCATCATGAACGCGTGGAACCCGCCGGCGGCGAAGACCTCGCAAGGACCGTACGTGGCGAGGAAGGCCTTGCCGAACGGCGTCCCGTGGTGGTGCAGCCAGACGAGGTCAGCGGTCTCGGCAAACGAGACCAAGCGGTCCGTCGGCACGTCCTGCGGGGCCGTGAAGATCGGGTAGCTGAACGAGGTCGACTCGCTCCCGGAGAACGGGAAGTCCAGGTAAAGGAAGTCGACGTCCAGTTCCAGCACGGTCGCAGGCTGCCTGGACCTTTGGAACGCGATGGCTGCCGCCAGATCAGGATGCTCTGCCTTGACGAACGCCTCCGATTCTGCCAGGCCCGCTTCCCGGGCTGGCGCCAACGGGTGGAGCAAGGCGACGGGACCGGACGAGCCGACGAACGCCACGATGAAGGCGAACCCCACCGCCGCCGCGACGGGCGGCGCGACCAGTCGCGGCCATCGGAGGCTCCGCAGCCCGGCGTCCAGGACCACGGCGCAACAGACAATCGCGAGACACGCCGGAAGGATCGCGTACCAGGATTGCAGGAAGCCACCCCGCAACTGGCTGTATCCCACGTAGAACACCGCCAATCCGATGCATGAGAAGGCCACCGGTCTCGCCCTCGGCAGCCGCAGGGCGAAGGCAGAAAGCGGAACGAGCCAGGAGAAAAGCCACAGCCGTTCCAGCGCGGGCCCAAGGTCTCCACCCACGACCCAACCTGGGAACCGTGGGTAGGCGAGATAGCCCGCGACGACGGGTGCGACGCCGAGGATGACCGCCGCGCAAGCCCATCGCACGCGGCGGTCGTTCGCCACGGCCGCGACGGACCCGCCTGCAAGCCGCGGGCGTCTCGCGGCCTCGAGGATGGCCAGGCCGGCCAGCGACCCTGCGACGGCGAGCGCCGACTCCTTGGTCCAGCAAGCGGCCACCAACAGGAGGGCGGCCAACGCCGACCTGCCGGCCATCCAAGAGCAAAGCGCAGCCAGGACGAGGCAGGCCATCAGGCTGTCCGGGAAGATGCGCGCTCCCCAGATGATGAACGCCGGATGGCATGCCACGGCAAGCCCCGCCGCGACGGAGGCAGGCCGTCCGGCTCCGGCGCGCCGCCCGGTCTCGAATGCCAACGGCGCCAGCAAGGCGGCGTAGCCCATGCCCAAGGCACGGAATCCCGTGAACCCGTCCGCCCATGCGCCCGGAGCATGCAAAAGGGCGAAGAGCGGCCGGCCCAGGACGAAGGAAACTGGAAGGAACGGGATGTCCGGCCCCACCCAGAAGATGTTGGTGTCGAGGAAACCCAAGGTCCTCGCCTCCGAATAGTGCAGCGCCTCGTCCCCGTAGACGGTGGCATGGAGGAGCGGCCAGCGCAAGGCCACGGCCAGGGCGAAGAGCGCGGCCCCCCAGGCCGCATCGCGCCAACGGACCGGACCCGCTACCACGGCGACCAGGCGGCCCGCATCGATTTAAGTCGCCCGGTGAACGCGCTGCGCGGCACCGAAGCGCCTTCAAGTGAGCCGGCAGTCCCGCGCCTGTTGACCGAGGCCCAGCCGCACGACCCGCGGCCGTCGCGCCTGCCACCTCTCTTGGCCCTGCTGCGCCCCCGCCAGTGGTACAAGAACCTCCTCGTGCTGGTCCCCATCCTCTTCTCGGGCCACCTCGCGACGACGTCCTTGTGGCCCGCGGTCGGCGCGACGTTCCTGGCCTTCTGCGCTCTCTCCGGGGCCGTCTACGCCTCCAACGATATCGTCGACGCCGAGCGTGACCGTGCCCATCCCCGCAAGCGTCACCGCCCCATCGCCTCCGGCGCCGTCTCTCCCGTCCTGGCAATTGTTCTCTCGGTGCTACTTGCGGCTGCCGGCCTCGCCGTCCTCGCCTGGGTCAACGCGCTGACCTTTGCGATGGGTGTGGCCTACCTCCTCTTGCAATGCGCCTACAACGGCGGCGTCAAGCGGCTGCTGCTGTGGGACGCCATCGCCGTCGCGTTCGGGTTCGTCCTGCGCGCCCTCGCGGGCACCACGGCCTTGGAGATCGGCCCGCCGACCGAGTGGCTCATCGTCTGCACCTTCCTGTTCGCCCTCTACCTCGCCCTCGCCAAGCGCCGCGCCGAACTGCTGCACCTCGAAGGCGACGGCGAGGCCGAGGCGCACCGGCCCGTCCTTGCGGCCTACAACCCGGCGTTCGTCGAGCAGACGATGCAGACGAGCGCGACGCTGCTCCTGATGGCCTACACGCTCTACACCTTCTTCGGCCCCGACAAGTGGCTGATGTTCACCCTGCCCTTCGCCTTCTACGGCGTCTTCCGCCACAGCTGGCTCGTGCAGCAGGGCCAGGTGGCCGACGAGGCGGAGGCGATGTGGCGCGACCGCGCCCTGCAGGTCAACACCGTCCTCTGGGTCGCCACCCTCCTCGTCGTGCAGGCAGGATGGCCACAGGCCTTCTTCGCCTGGCTCGGGGCCCTGCCATGAGGCGAAGGAAGCCGGACCCCGCCGCGCTCGCGCTTGGACCCTTCCACCGCGCCTCGTGGCGGTCCGCGGCCACGATGCCGCCGGCGTGGACCGCGGCCCCCGACGGCGCGTCCGCCTTCGACGCCATCGTCGTCGACGACCTCGACGGCCAGCCGGCCACCGCCAAGGCGCTGCAGCGGCAGCTCGCGCCGGGCGGCCTGCTGGTGGTGCTCGTGCCGCGCCACCCGCGCCTGTTGGCCCGCCGCCTGCGCCCATACTTCGAGGGCGGCGCGCCGCGCGGCCGCCAGCGGTTCCGGCCCGTCCGCGCCGAAGGCGGCCTCGTGCTGGCGTACCGGCGCGGGCCCGCCCTCGCGCTCGGCCACTTCGACGAGCTGGCGCAGGACTACCTCTCCGAGATCCCACCCCACCTCGTCCAGCACTACCTCGACCGCAAGCTCGCGGTGCTGCGCAAGGCCTTGGACGGCCGGCCGGCCTTGCGCGGCCTCGACCTCGGCTGCGGCGTCGGCGAGTACGCGCGCGCCGTGGCCACCTCGATGGGCTGCGCCGTCGTCGCCGTGGACGCGTCGCGACCGGCAGTGACCGTGGCCAGCCGTCGTGGCCGCCAACCGACGGGCCACGCGGTCGGCGGCGTCGACTTCGCCGCGGCCGACGCGCAGCGCCTGCCGTTCGCCGATGGCTCCTTCGACTTCGCGTACACCATCAACATGGTGCACCACCTCAAGCGCGGCGAGCAGGAGGCCGCCTTGGCCGAGGCGCTGCGGGTGCTCAAGCCGGGAGCGCCGCTGGTGGTCTTCGAGATCAACGTCCTCAACCCGCTCTTCCGCTTCTACATGCGGCACGTCTTCCCGCGCACCCGCCGCATCGACCGCGGCGACGAGGAGTTCCTCACGCCGCGGGCCTTCCGCCGCATGGCGGCGCCGGCCAAGGTGGAATCGGTCGTGCATTCCACCTTCGTGCCGGACTTCACGCCGCGCTGGCTACTGCCCGCCGTCCGGCCCATCGAGCGCGGCCTCGAGCGCTTCGCCGGGCCGCTGGGCATCCACTATGCCGCCGTCCTTCGCGGCGGCGGGCCACAGTAGGCTCGACAGGACGCCGACGAGCGCGCCGTAGCCCAACGTGCAGGCGCGGCCGAGCAGCGTCGCGGCGACGGCCACGTCGTGCGCCACGCCGCGCGCGACGAGGATGCCGACCATGCCGGCCTCCGTCGTGCCGAGGCCGCCTGGCAAGAGGCTCACGACTCCCGCCATGGTGCCGGCGCAGAAGGCGGCGATGGCGATGGGCCAGCTGGCGTCGGCGCCGAGACCATCGAGGATCGCCCACAAGGCGAGGCCCTCGAGGCCCCACGCCGAGAGGCCCAGGGCCAAGGCTGGGATGAGGGTCGACGGGGCGAGGATGCCGTGCGCCCCCTCCGCGACGAGGCCGAGGAAACGGGCGGGGCGCTCGAGCCGGCGTCGCCGGCCGAGCCAGGCGATGAGACGCGTCCACAGCGTGCGCCAGCGCAGGAAGGCCACCACGGCGGCCACGCCGAGGACCGCGACGGGCACCAGCCACCAGTAGCCCCAGACCAGGGCGATGCCCAGGGCGGCAAGCAGCGCGATGGCGGCGAAGTCGACGAGGCGCTCGATGGCGACGGCGGGCAGCGACCGCGCCGCGGGGATGCCGTCCTGCGTCAGGAGGACCGACTTCCACAGTTCACCCAGCTTCGCCGGAGTCACCGACATCATGAGCCCCGAAAGGAAGACCTGGAGGCTGCGGCGGGGACGCACCGGCAGGCCGAGGCGGCGCACCAGGAGATGCCATTTGGCGAAGCGCAGGGCGTAGGCGACGGTGACGAGGCCGAGGGCGGCCAGCAGGCGGCCGATCGGCAGCCGCGCAACGGCGTCGAGGACCGAGCCGACGTCGCCGAACCAGAGGAGGGCCGCCAGGACGAGCACGGCGCTGGCCACGGAGAGCCAAGGGCCGATGCTACGCCGGGACGCCATCGCGCGCTCGACCCCGGCCTCCGCCTTCAACCATTCCAAGCGGGGCCGACGCGTCGGGTCCGGTCTCCCCGTCCTTCACCTCGCGGACACGACGCCGACGCAGCCACGGTCGCCATATAGGGGTCGGACGTGGCCCGTTCCGTGCCGGTCCAGGCCACCTTGCGCGCGGCTCGCGCATGGCTTGCGGGGCTGCCCCGCGCCTACTGGTACGCCCTCGTCGTCTACCTCGTCCTGGCCGCCCTGTTCATCCACGACTGGGACGGCTTCGTCTTCCGCACCGCGGCGCGCCAGATGTGGGAAGGGCGCACTCCCTACGAGGTCGCGGAGTCCGATCCGTGGTACGGCTTCCTCAACCCGACGGACCGCCACGTGCAGTGGTATGCCTACCCGCCGCTGCCGCTCTTGGCCATGGCCGTGACCTATGCGCCGGCCGTGCTCTTCGACCTGCCGCCGTTCGTGGGCCGGATCCTCATCAAGGTCCCCGCCATCCTGGGGACGCTCGCCTTGGCCTACGTGGCTGGGCAGTGGGCGAAGCGCCTCGACGCCGACGCCGCCGAGCAGCGCAAGATCCAGGTGCGCTTCCTCGCCAACCCGTTCCTCGTCCTCGTCGGGCCCGTCTGGGGAATGACGGACACGCTCCTCATGGCGCTCTACATGGGCGGCCTCCTCGCGTACGCGCAGGGGCGGCCGGGCAAGGCCGGCGTGCTCGTCGCGCTCTCGGTGCTCGTCAAGCCGTTCCCCATCCTCCTCCTCCTCGCCATCACGCCGTACCTGCTGGTGCGCGACGGCCGCCGTCCGTTCTTCCGCTTCGCGGCCGCCGGCCTCGCGACGGGGCTCGCGTTGTCCACCCCGTTCCTGCTCACGGACGCGCGCGGCTACTGGCGCCAAGCCGTGGGGGCCCACCTGGCGCGCGACCCGCAGGGCCTGACCATCTGGTCGCTGTGGCCGCTGGACCAGCTGCCGGCCAACGCCATCTCGGCGCTGAGCCTGGCGCTGATGGCCCTCGCCTTGTTGGCCATCGGCTACGCGGCGACGCGCCTGCGCGGGCGCGGCACGAGCCTTGTGCTCACGATGGCCGCCGGCGCCGCCATCCTGGTCTTCAACCGCGTCGTCAACGAGCAGTACCTCGTCCTCGTCGTGGCGCCGATGCTGATCCTCGACGTGGCGCACCGCCTCGACGGCTTCGGCCGCTTCCTGACGCGGTGGACGCCGGCCCTGTTCGCCCTCACCATCGTCTTCCTCGGCTTCCATTTCCTCACGTTCATGCCGCCCGACGTGGCGAACCTCGTGCTGCCCGCGTCGACGGACTACGCCGCCTTCATCCTGCGCAGCCTGTGGCCCGAGTTCTGGGCCAACCTGACGCGGTTCCTCGAGGTCGCAGTGCCCGTCACCATCGCGGCGCTGGGCGTGCTGGCCGTGGACCTCATGCGCTCGTCCTGGGTCCGCTCGCACGCCGACGACCCCCGCGCCCGCCTCCACCTCGCGCCCACGCTGGCCGCTTGCCTCATGCTCCTCACCCTCGGCATCGTGCCCTTGGTGCAGCCCGCCGTGACGCCGGACGCGCACGCCTTCGAGCCCGCCTACGAGAGGCCGAAGGTGGCGGCGTTCTACTACCTGTGGTGGCAGAACCCGTCGCACGACCCCGAGGTGCGCTACGGCAACTGGGGCCCGGTCAGCCAGGACCCGGCCATGGGCTTCTACACCAACACGCGGGGCGTCGCGCGCGAGCACGTGCGCATGATGGTCGAGAACGGCATCGACACGGCCATCGTGAGCTACCACCGCGGCGAGCTCGACCGTTACCGCGTCTTCCAGGAAGAGGCGCAGGCGCAAGGGTTGCGCGT
>JAXDQQ010000141.1:0-4780 GCA_034667805.1 Thermoplasmata archaeon
CTGCGCTCTCTGCGGCTCGTCGGGCGGGCGCGGCACGGCTTTATCCCGAACCGGCCGTCGCCCCTTGTCGCGTCGTCGCGACTGGTGTTGCAAATGAGCCGAGTCGCCTGCGCCGTCCTTGCCCTGCTGGCCTTCGTGGCCCTCCTCATCGTCCAGGCCAACCTGCCTTGGGCCGACCGCGAGGAATCCGGCTTCGGCGCCTCCGCCAAGGCCACCATCCGCACCTGGGACCTCCACTCCGAAGGAAGCTTCTTCGGCGCCAGCGGCTCCGACTCGAAGGGCTGGTACGACGACGGCTGGAACGACTCCCAGCAGAACGCCGTGATGCAGCTGCAGATCGCCGCCCCCCTCTTGCTCGCCTCCGCGGTCATCCTCTTGGTCGGCGCCATCCTCTCCTTCGCGGCGCGCGGCAGCGCCGGCTCCATCGTGACCCTGATCGGCGGCGTCCTTGCTGGCGCGGCCGTCCTCCTGTTCTTCCTTGCCTCGCAGGACCTCCTTGACAACAAGGCGACCTGGATGGCCGGGTTCTACGTGGGCCTCGGCGGCGCCATCCTGGGCCTGGTCGGCGGCGTCATCGGCCTCGCCGGCGGCAACATGCGCGGCTCCTCCAACTAAGGCGCTTCGATGCGCGCCTCGCCCGCCATCCTAGGGACCGTCGGCGTCGTGTGCTTGGTCCTGGTCCAATTCCTGCCCTGGGCCACTTGGGGCGAACCCAACGGGGGCTTCGGGATGAAGGCGTACACTTGGGAGTTGGAGATGGACTTCTCGGGGCTTGCCGCGTTCTTCGGAGGCGGCGGCGATGGCTCGGGAGACGGCTCTGCGAACTGGTATTCGGAGGACCTGGACCACGACGACGGGGGCACATCGTCCGACGTAACGATGGTGCGGTTCGCCATCCCAGCCCTGCTGGGCGCGATGCTCTTGGCGACCATCGGCGCGGCTATGGCTTTCGCCACCAAGAAGCGTGCGGGCCCAGCGTTGGTGGTCGCGGCGGGGGGATCCGCCGCTGTCGGGACCATCCTCTTTGCCTCCGGCCTGCACGGGATCTTCGATGGTGACCCGGCATGGCAGCCCTCCTTCTACCTGGCCATCGCCGCATCCGTCCTGCTGCTCGCTGGTGGCATCGTCGGTCTGGTGACGGGTCCGCCTGACCCTACAGCAGTCGCGCGTGCTCGATCTTGATGCAGCGGTCGACGACGACCTGCAGTCCGGCGTCCACGGCCTTCTGGATGGCGGCAGGGTTGACGACGCCGAGCTGGAACCAGATGGCCTTCGCCTTGACCGCGATGGCGGCGTCCACGATGGGTCCGACCTGGTCGGGGGCGCGGAAGACGTCCACGATGTCGATGCGGGGCCACAGCTTGGCGGCCGCGGCAAGGTCTGGGACCGACTTCACGCCGTGCACCTCGGGCGCCACCGGGTTCACCGGCAGCTGCTCGTAGCCATGGCGCTTCATGTAGCCGAAGACGGAGTTGGAGTCGCGCGCCGGGTTGTCGGACGCGCCGACGACGGCGATGCGGGGCTTGCCCGCCAGGAGGGCCTTCACGGCGCGGTCGTCGTGGGTGATGTCGGGCACGGCCGCGGCAAGCGGTTGGAACGCCTTAAGCACGGCGTTGGGGATGGGCGGCCGGTCGCCCTGCGGCCCGTGGTTGTCTCATGCCCCGCCTGAAGTGTCCCCGCTGCGCGACCGTGATCGATGTGGCTCCCGGAGCCTCCCCCGTCTGCCCCGCCTGCGGCTTCGGGAGCGGCAGCGGCTCGGCGCCGTCGACCCCCGTCAGCGGACCCGTCCTGTCGCCCCCGGCCATGTCGCCGCCCATGATGTCGCCCCCGATGGGAGGCATGGGGATGCCGCAGCGCACGTCGGGCAAGGCCATCGCCGCGCTCGTGCTCGGCATCGTGTCGTTGTGCGTTCCCTACGTCGGCATCGTCACCGGCGTCATCGCCATCGTCTTCGGTGTGCTGGGCATGAAGGAAGTCGACCGCGACCCGCAGACGGTCAAGGGCAAGGGAATGGCGATCACGGGCCTCGTCCTCGGCGCCGTGGCCCTGGTGCTCTACATCATCGTCATCATCTTCTTCGGCGCCCTGATCGCCTCGTTCGGGCCCTGCATCCAGGACTCGAACTCCCAGGCGTGCCAAGACCTGCAGAACCAGGTGACGCTCGACGCCCCCTTGGCCTTCGCCCAACCGCTTTGGAACATGCCTTCCTGGCCTGCGGCCGCGTGGCCGGCATGGGCTAGCGCATCGTGACCCCCCTGGTCCGGCGATCGATCCGACTCGGCCTGCTCCTCGGCCTGGCCCACCACCCGCTGTGCACCGAGTTCCGCGACGACGTCGTGCGGGTGGGGCGGCTCCACGTCTGCTCGGGCTGCGTGGCCACCTGGCCGACGTTCCTCGTGACCCTCCCGTTGGCCCTGGCGTGGCACCTCCAGGGGACCTCCGCACTGGCCATGCTCGCGGCGGGCCTTGCCCTGGGCGTTCCGCATCTGGCCTCCTACGGCTGGCGCGGCTCCCGCCTCGAGCGCGCGGGCGTCAAGGCGCTCGGCGGCGTCGGCCTGGCGGGCGTCGTCGTCGGGGCCCTCACGGCGGGCTGGCCGCTCTGGGTTCTGGTAGTTTTGCTGGCGGCCGGCCTGGTGGCGTCGGTCGGACTGCAGGCGGTGCGGATGCGGTCCATCCTGGCCACCTGCGACGCGTGCCCGTTCAAGCGGGATTGGGACTCCTGTCCGGGCTTCAATGCCGGCGTCCTCGCCACGCGCCGCGACGGCGAGGGCGGGCCCGACCTCCCGGCCTCCCTCCTGTAGCAGATGCACGGCAACCGTCGAACCCTCTTCGGCCTTGCCACCGTCGCCCCCGGCCGTCGCACCTTCACCCCTTAAGACCAGGCCTGGGCTGGACCGTCGAGATGGCTTCCCAGGAGAAGCAGAAGCACATGGTGTTCCCGCGCCACGTGCTGGTGGGCAACGGCGTCCTCGACCGCCTCGGCGAGACCATCGCCGACCTCGAGCTGGAGCCCGACGGCGTGGTCGTCGTGGACCCCTTGACGCGCAAGCTCGTCGGCGACCGCGTGCAGGAATCCCTCGAGGCGGCCGGCCTCCACGGTCACGTCTACGAGTCCTCGGGGCCCACGATGAAGTCCGTGCAGGCCGCCATCAAGATGGGGCGCAAGGTCGGCGCGCACTGGTACGCCGGCGCCGGCGGCGGCTCCGTCATCGACGTCGCCAAGCTGGCCGCCTTCGAGCACGGCCCCGCCTTCATCTCGGTCCCGACCTCGGCCAGCCACGACGGCATCTGCTCCGGCCGCGCCAGCATCAAGGAGAACCAGGGCTCCGTCTCGATGGAGGCCAAGCCGCCGGCGGCCATCGTCGCCGACACCGCCGTCATCTCGAAAGCGCCTTACCGGATGCTCGCCGCCGGGTGCGCCGACGTCATCTCCAACCTCACGGCCGTCCTTGACTGGAAGCTGGCGCACCGCCTCAAGGCCGAGGAGTACTCCTCCTTCGCCGCGGTGCTGGCCAAGACGGCCGCCGACCAGATCATCGAGAACAAGGCCGTCATCCGCCCCGGCATCGAGGAGGCCTCCTGGCTCGTGGTCAAGTCCCTCGTCGTCTCGGGCGTCAGCATGGCCGTGGCCGGCAACTCGCGCCCGGCCTCCGGCGCCGAGCACCTCTTCGGCCACGCCATCGACCGCGTCGCCCCCGGCCCCATGCACGGCGAGACCGTCGGCGTCGGCACCATCCTCATGATGCACCTGCACGGCGGCGACTGGGAGTCCATCCGCGACACGCTGCGCGAGATCGGCGCCCCCACGACGGCCAAGGAGCTGGGCGTGCCGCCGAAGAAGCTCATCGAGGCGCTCACCACGTGCCACACGCTGCGCACCGACCGCTACACGATCCTCGGCGAGTCGGGCCTGACGAAGCAGGCGGCGCAGGATTTGGCGAAGGCTACGGGCGTCTTGTAAGTCCAGGCGAGCCAGTTGGGCGACCTGGGATTCAACGGGCGGAAGCCCAGATTGGGGACTGCCACATGAAGCGCAGTCGCGGCGCCGTTCCTGCCTCGTGACGAACCAACGCCTTCCGACGGCGACTCCGACCGCTTCGCGTCCAACCTGGTGGAGAATCGGCGCGCGAACGCGCCGGGCGGCGCCCGGCGCCGCCACCTTGCGATTCCATGAGGGCCCAGTCGTGGCAGTCGACGACGCCGCCGGCGGAAGGAGGATGGACCTCGCTCGGGGAACCAAACGGGGCCGGGGGATTCGGCTTTCGTCTCGGAGAATCTGCTCGATCCCAGGCCCCGGAGCCGGTCAGATTGGCGAGACTGCGCACACCCAAACCTGAAGAAGTGGCCTTGGTCCTCGAAGGCCCGTGGCCCTGCTGACCCTGGTCCCCGACGCCCTGGCGGCGCGCGGGTTCCGCTTCACGTTCGCGGGCCCCAACAAGGGCGAGGAGTGCGCCGGCTGCCCGTTCCAGAAGCTCTGCTTCGGGCTCGACCCCGGCCGCACCTACAAGGTCACCGCCGTGCGCGAAGTCGCCCATCCCTGCGCCCTGCATGACACCGGCAAGGCCCGCGTCGTGGTCGTCGAGGAGGTCCCGTTCCAGGCCACCATCGAGCGGCATCACCTGCGCGGGACCGCGGCGCCCTGGACCGCGCCCAACTGCCGTCGCCCGTCGTGCAAGAACTGGGCCCTCTGCCACCCCGTCGGCCACACGGCTGGCGGTCGGCACGCGATCACGGCTCAGAAGGGCGCGGTCGAGTGCCCGGTCGGGTTCGACCTCGAACG
>JAXDQQ010000142.1:0-3039 GCA_034667805.1 Thermoplasmata archaeon
CGCCCTGCGCAACTGCCTGTTGTGGGGCAGCTCGCCCATCCACCTGCCGGAGGACTACGAGAAGCTCACGGCGGCCATCAAGCCGAACCTCAAGGGAGGCGCGGCGTGGTAGCGACGGCGCAGCACCAATCCGTGGGTCCCGTGCCGACCGCCGGCGCGGTCTCGCGCGTGTCGTTGATGGTCATCCCGCACGAGGTCCCTCTCGTCGTCGAGGAGGCCCGCCCCGGCACCGTCGGCACCAACCAAGGCCCCGCCGACCCGAAGATGGCGGCGCGCGTCCCCAAGGAGCTCCAGTTCGACCCCGGCACCGAGGGCGACTTTGGCCTCAGCGAGCCGCAGGCCGTGGCGCACTTCACCAAACTGTCGCAGAAGAACTTCGGCAACGACACGGCGCTCTACCCGCTCGGCTCGTGCACGATGAAGCACAACCCGAAGGCGTGCGACGAGCTCGCCGGCCTGTCGACGGTGAACCTCGTCCACCCGGCGCAGGACCCGCGGACCATCCAGGGCTCTCTGGAGTGCTTCTTCGAGCTGGAGCGCTGGCTCGCCGAGATCACCGGCATGGACGCAGTCAGCCTGCAGCCCGCGGCCGGCAGCCAAGGCGAGTTCCTCGGCCTGCTGACCATCCGGGCGTACCACCAGAGCAAGGGGCAAGGCCACCGCGACGAGGTCATCCTGCCCGACACGGCGCACGGCACCAACCCGGCCACGGCGTCGATGGCGGGCTACAAGGTCGTCGAGATCCCGTCGGGACCCGATGGACTCGTGGACCTGGCTGCCTTGCGCGCGGCGGTCTCTGAGAAGACCGCGGCGTTCATGCTCACCAATCCCAACACGCTGGGCATCTTCGAGAAGAACATCCGCGAGGTGCAGAAGGTCATCCACGACGCCGGCGGCCTGCTCTACTACGACGGCGCCAACCTCAACGCCATCACGGGCCAGGTCCGCCCCGGCGACATGGGCTTCGACGTCGTGCACATCAACCTCCACAAGACGTTCGCCGTGCCTCATGGGGGAGGAGGCCCCGGCTCAGGCCCCATCGGCGTCAAGAAACGCCTGGAACCGTTCCTGCCCGTCCCCCGCATCGTCAAGAAGTCGGACGGCACGTTCGACGTCGAGGGCATGGAGAAGCACCCGCAGTCCGTCGGCAAGATCAAGGCCGGCTATGGCCAAGGCGCCGCCCTCGTCCGCGCGTACAGCTACATGCTCCTGCTCGGTGGCGAGGGCATCACGCGCGCCTCCGAGATCGCTTGCCTCAACGCCAACTACGTCAAGGCGAAGCTGCAGGGAGTCCTGGATTTCCCTCATCCAGGAAGAAGCATGCACGAGTTCGTCGCCTCCGCGTCCGGCCTGAAGAAGCGCACCACCATCACGGCGGGCGACCTCGGCAAGCGCCTCCTCGACTGCGGCCTGCACGCCCCCACGGTGTACTTCCCGCTCCTCGTGCCCGAGGCCATCATGTTCGAGCCCACGGAGTCGGCGACCAAGGCGGAACTCGACCGCTTCATCGCCGCCGTGAAGGGCATCGCCGCAGAGGACCCCGCCATCGTGCACGGTGCCCCGCACACCACGCCGGTGCGCCGCCTCGACGAGGCCACCGCCGCGAAGAAGCTCGTCCTGCGCTGGCACACGCTTGCCCGCCTCGAGGACGCGCCCAAGGCGCCGCACGATTCCCACCCGCGCACACCCACGGGGGCCTGAACCGACCGCGATGGGTCCCGCCCCTGACGCTGCACCCGCACCGGCGCCGACGCGGCCCGTCCGCTTGCGTGTCGGCCTCGTGGTCAACCCGGTGGCGGGCCTCGGCGGGCCGGGCGCGTACAAGGGCTCGGACGGCAACTGGCAGGACGCGCTCGCCGAAGGCTACACGCCGACCTCGCCGGAGCGCGCCAAGCGCTTCGTCGAGGAATGCGGGCCGGACCTGCACTGGGTCGCCGCGCCCGGGCTCATGGGCGCCGACTACGCGCCTGGCTGCCAGGTCGTTCTGCCGGAACTTGCGCCGGAGTTGGGCAAGACGAGCGGCGCCGACACCATCCGGGCCGCCGCCGCCATCCGCGACGCCAAGGTGGACCTCCTCTGCTTCCTCGGCGGCGACGGCACGGCCGCCGACGTCGCCAAGGCCGTCGACGGCAAGCAGCCCTGCCTCGGGGTCCCCGCCGGAGTCAAGATCACGTCGGCCGTCTTCGCACACGACGTCGAGGAGGCCGCCTGGCTCGTGCAGAACCTGCGCCCCGGCTTCGAGACCATCCTGCGCGACGTCACCGACCTCGACGAGGTCGCCTACCGCACCGGCCACGTCGACATCGAGCTCAAGGGCAACCTGCGCGTGCCGATGAGCCCCGCCATCCAGTCCGGCAAGGTCGCCACCAGCACCGACACGCCGCTCGAGCCCCTCATCGAACAGCTCCTGCAGGAATGGGACCCCGACGCCCTCCACTTCGTCGGCGCCGGCTCCGTCTGCCTCGCGGTCAAGGACCAGTTCTGGGGCAAACCCACCCTCCTGGGCGTCGATGCCATCCAGGGCAGCCGCATCACCGCCATCGACCTCGACGACCGCCAGATCGCCGACCTGACGGAGAAGCAGCTCGCCGCCGGCGGCAAGGTTCGCATCGTCCTCTCCACCATCGGCGGCCAAGGCATGCTCCTCGGCCGCGGCACGCAGATGTTCCGCCCCGAGGTCCTCAAGAAGATCGGCTGGGAGTCGCTGCGCGTCGTCGCGCCGCCGGAGAAGCTCCTCGGGCTGCGCGCCCTGCACGTCGACACCGGCGACCCCGGCTTCGATGCGACGGCGCCGAAGCACATCCGCGTCACCACGGGCTGGAACGAGTCGCGCATGATGCGCCTCGTCCACGGCCCGCCCAAGGCGGAGGAATCCCGCGAAGCCGGCGCCACCGCGGCAGCCACGGCGGGCAACGGGAACGGCCGGCCGATGCTGCGCCCCGACTGGCCGCGCTGAGCCAAGCCACGACGGGCCACGGATTGCACGGAACCACGGAACCCGTTTCCGTGTCTCCGTGCAATCCGTGGCTTGGTCGTCAG
>JAXDQQ010000143.1:0-2941 GCA_034667805.1 Thermoplasmata archaeon
GACCTTGCGCCCGGAAGGTTCGGCGGCTACAGTAGGGGGAGCCGCAGAGAGCGCAGAGGCCGCAGACCCGTTCCTGGACTCGCGGGAGACCAGGCCGGCCCCGTCCGTGGCAGGAGGTTGCGCTTCGCCAACGATGGGGTTCGAGGTCTGCGAACTCTGCGCCCTCTGCGCTAGCCCCTGCTCGGCCGCAGGAGCATCAAGAAACGAATTGGAAAGAGGAGACGAAGAGGAAGAGGAGCCGTCCGTAGACGATTACCCCTTGAGCTGGTCGTCGAACTCGCCGGCCTCGATGGCCTTGGAGACCTCGCGGGGGTTGCGCCCCTCGACGTTGACGCCCATGGAGACGCAGGTGCCGACGATCTCCTTGACGCGCTGCTTGACGGAGCCGCCGAGCATGTCCTGGCCCTTCATCGCGGCGATCTCGATCGCCTGCTTGATGGTCAGGTTGCCCACGAAGGTGTCCTTCGGGCGGCCGGAGCCCTTCTCGATCTTCGTCTTCTGGATGACCAGCTGACTGACCGGGGGCGTGCCGACCACGACGGTGGCCTGCTTCTTGTCGTCGATGATGATCTTCACGGGGACCTTCATCCCCATGTAGGCCTTCGTCGCCTCGTTGATCTTGGCGATGACCTGGCCCATGTTCGCGCCCGTCGGGCCCAAGACTGGACCCAGGGGGCCGGGGGCGACCTTGCCGCCGTCGACGACCGTCTCGATGGTTTGTGCCATGTGTGTTTGCTCCGACCCGTTTCGGAATCGGATGCACCGGATTTCTCCGGATGAAGCCGATTTCCGTTCCTGGTAGTCACCCGAGGCCGAGGCCCCGGATGCGCAGGGATGGAGGTCGGGCTCCGCTCAGCCCAAGGTCTATTTGAAGGTCACTCGGACGAAGCGAGGGCCTGGGGGCTCCCCATGCCGGAGGCCGTTTGTGGGTGGCCCACGCAAGGCTCCCGCATGGATGCCTCAACGCATGCCGACAAGAAGGGGACCCGCAAGGAACGCCGGGACGACGTCAAGGAGAAGGGAGCCGAGGGCCGCTACGAGGGCGGCAACGACTCCGACCAGGACCGCCAGGCGGCGGTCCGCGGCAAGGAGGGGTTCGAGGACGGCAAGGGCGGCAACGCCCCGCCCGCCCCGACGGCCAAAGGCAGCCGTGAGGAAGAGTAGTCTCGCGGACGACGCAGACACCGGATGAGGGGCCGTCATCCTACGCGGACGACGCCCTTCATCCCTTGCTCGTGGTGCGTGTGGCACCACACGGTCCAGTCGCCGCCCGCTTCGAACGTGTGGTTGAAGCTCTCGCCAGGCGCGATTGGCCGACCCAATCCCTCGGGCGGCTGCCGGTAAGAACTGAACGCCTCGACGTCCTCCTTGATCGGGTCGCCCTCGTAGCCGGCCACGTCGTGGACGATGGTGTCGGAGACGTTGCGCCACACGACGGTCGCGCCGACGGGGACCTCCGCGACGGCCGGGTCGAACTTCAGGTCGGACGTCATCGAGATCACGTAGCGTCCTTCCTCGTCTTGCGGAGGCACGACGCCCGCGACGGGCTTGGAGCCGCAACCGGCCAACACGACGCCGCCAATCAGGCAAAAGAAACCGACGAAGGCGAGAGGACGCATGCCCGACGGAGCCATCGGCCTGCCATTGGACAGGTTCGCTTAATCTCCGCGGCCTCCGCGCCAGACTCAAGAACCTGACGGCGAAATCGCGTGGATTCCACGTTGCCCGCTCCGCAGGCGGTTTTACCAAGCCGTTTCTACGGCCGCGCATGGCTACCTCAAGACAGGGCAGCAGCAGGAGCGACGACAGCAACGAACGCAGCGGCAAGGGAGGCTCGCAGCGCAGCGGCGAAGAGCGGGGCCAAGGCGCCGGAGCCCAGGGCACGCAGCAGGAGCGCGACCAGCAAGGCCAGGGCAAGGCCCAGCAAGGCGGCCGCTCGCAGGGCTCCCAGCAATCGCAGGGCTCGCAGCGCAACGAGCAGGGCCGCTTCGAGAGCGGCAACCAGCCCGCCCGCTCCGGCAGCCAGACCCAGACCGGCGGCAAGGCCCGCCGCGGCACGGAAGAGGAAGAGTAGGCGCACGCCTCTTTCCTCCTCCCCCTTTTCCCACTCTGTTCTTTCCTCTCACCGAGCGTCACCGGAGGTCTTGCCGCCGGCGCCAGTCACAGGTGCACTGGCTCGAGCCCGCGCCGAGCCAACCGGCCGGCCAACAAGCCGCGATGGCAAGCGAGGCCGTCGCGCTCGTAGCACAGCAGCGCCGTCGGGTGGGCCCGCGCCAACGCCTCGACCGCGAGGACGGCGTCCTTCTGCTCGTCGAGGTGCGCGAGGTACGCGTTGGCGAACGGCTCCCACGCGCCACCTTCACGCAAGCGGTGGCGCGCCTGGCGTGGCGCTCCCACGCGGCGCTCGCTGACGTACTCGATGCCGGCCGCGCGCAGGGCCGCGGCGAGCGCCGACTTGCTGAAGCCGCGCTTGCGGCTCAAGGGCAGTTCGCGGACGTCGATGACCTGCCCGACTCCGGCGGCGCGCAGGTCCGCGACGAGCTGGTCGAGCGTCCGGCCCTCGTAGCCGATGGTCCAGACGCGATCCGCCATTGCGTCCCGCCGCTCTCCGGCCGTGCTCAGGCCGGGATCGTGCCTGCTCGGATCTTGGAGGCCAGCAGGCGGCCCTTCGGCGTCAGGTCGAGGGCCTTCGTCCGTCCGGCGGGTGTGGCCTGGACGAACTGGCGGACGTACTCGTTGGCCGACTCGCCTTCCTTCAGCAGCCGGCCGACCGTCGGGGCGGACAGGCCGACGGCGCCGACGAGTTCGGACGCGAGGACGGAGCGGCCCGAGGCCCCGCGCTGGGCGACCTCGAGCACCATGCGGTGCGCCGACTTCACGATGCGCATGTCGAGCTCGCCGGGCTTGTTCCAGTCGCTCACCGAGATGGGCGCCATGCCCT
>JAXDQQ010000144.1:0-7671 GCA_034667805.1 Thermoplasmata archaeon
CGAACGCGCCGAGCCCCGTGGCGAAGGCGTGGCCGCTCGACGCGGCCAGGGCGGCCGTCGCGAGTTGCGTCTTGTCGCCCGTCTCGGACACGAAGACCAGGCTGAACGTCCCGCCGTACCGCAGGTCGGCGGCGTCCTCATTGCCGAGCGCGTCTCCGCTTGCCTCGCGCATCGCCAGCACGCCGAACACCAGGAAGAGCAGGCCCGAGAGGACGGCGAGCCAGAACTCCGGGACGAACCGCGCGACGAGGGCGCCCGCAGTGACGGCGAGGACCGTGAGCAGGGCGAAGGCGACGAGGGCCTCGAGGAGGACGCGCACCGGCGGCCGGCGGGCGGCTTGCGCCACAAGGAGGAACTGGCTCTTGTCGCCGAGCTCGGCGAGGAAGACGACCGCGAAGGCCGAGCCGAAGGCGAGAAGGGCGCCGTCCAATCCCTACAGTCCCCAGTACCGGTCTTCCTTGCGGCGGACGCGGATGAGCTCCATGAGGACGTCCTTCTCCCCGGGGTCGATGTCGCCCTTGGCGAGGAGCCACTTGGCGTCGGACTCCGGGATGTCCATGTGCAGGATGTCGCCCTCGGAGATCTGCCGGCCGATGGTGGGACCGGGCACGGAGATGGCGACCTCGTCGCCCAGCTTGGCCTCGTCGACGGAGCGCTTGTCCTTCTGGATGGACTTGACGTTGCCCACGGGCTTGCCGTCCTCGCGCAGGAGCTTGCGTCCGGCGATGAGGCGGCCGGCAAGCACGCGGACCCCGAAGACGGCAGGGTCGCGCATGCGGAAGCTGTGGTCCGGCAGGAAGAGGATCTTGCAGGGGTGGATGTGGGCCTCGCGGTTGCTCGCCTCGAGCCTCTTCTTCGTCTCCGCCGTCCAAGCGTCGAGCTTGTCCAGCAAGGCGTAGATGACCGGCTCCGTGAAGACGGGCAGTTCGCGGGCCTCTGCCTCGGCCGCGACGTCGGGCAGCAGCTTGACGTTGAAGCCGAGCAGGATGCGGTGCAGCGGCTCCGTCATGCTGGCGGCCTCGACGACGTCGCGCCGGCTGATGTCGCCGACCTCGGCGCGCCGGATGGGGACTTGGCGTTCCTTGAGGAGGTTCGCCAGCGCCTCAAGACCGCCGATGGTGTCGGACTTGACCGAGATGCAGACGTCGGAGATCTCGACCTGCGGCTTGCTGGCGGCCTCGACCGCCGCGAAGGCCTCGTCGTAGTTGTCCTCCGTGAGGACCTTGAGCGGGGCTCCGGCCACGACGCCCTCGGCGTTGGGGACGATGAGCTTCAGGCCGGAAGCGGCGGTGACCTGCGTCACGGGGCGGAACGGCTTGCGCGAGTCCCGCATCTCGTCGAGCGGTGCTGGCTTGAGCATCGCCTTGATGCGCGTCTCGAGCGGGGCGTTGCGCGTGCCGAGGAGGATGGTGTCGTCCTTGCGGATGCTGCCAGCGTACAGGATGACGTCGAGCACCATGCCGAGGCCTTGGTCCTGCTTGACCTCGAGGACGGTGCCTTCGCCGGGCATCTCTTCGTCCGTCTCCAGGCGGCCCTCGAGGAACTTCTGCGCCAGGCCGACCAGCATCGCGAGAAGGTCGGGGATTCCCTCGCCCGAGCGGGCGCAGGTGGGGACGATGGCGATGTTCTTGGTGAAGTCGGAGATGCGGTCGTAGCGCTCGGCGTTGAGGCTTTGCTGGTAGAGCGCCGCGATGAGCTTGTAGAAATGGTCGTCGAACGACTGCTGCGCCGTCGGCCCCTGGTCGCGCACGTTGAGGATGAAAGGCTTGTCGGCGGTGACCCACCCGGCGCAGCGGTCCACCTTGTTGGCGGCGATGATGAACGGCGTCTTCGTGCTGCGCAGGATCTGGATGGCCTCCACCGTCTGCGGCATGAGGCCCTCCGTGAGGTCGACGACCAGGATGGCGATGTCGGCGAGCTGGCCGCCGCGCTTGCGCAGCGAGGAGAAGGCGTGGTGGCCCGGGGTGTCGATGCACAGGAGGCCGGGGACGGTGAACTTCTTGCCCTTGAGCAGGACGCCGCAGCGCTCGTAGATGGTCGAGAGCGGCACCTCTGAGGCGCCGATGTGCTGCGTGATGGCCCCCGCCTCGCGGTCGAAGACCTTCGTGCCACGGATCTTGTCGAGGATGCTGGTCTTGCCGTGGTCGACGTGGCCCAGGACGGACACGATCGGGTGGCGGGTGTACGCGGTGGCCGACTTGGCCTCCAGCGTCTCCAGCGCGGCATCGGCATCGCCTTCGGTGGCCTTCTTGGCCTGCTCCTTCGCCTTGGCGATGGCCTCGGCCGAGACCTCGATGGGCTTGGCGGCGGGCTCCTTGCGCGCCTCGGGCTTGGCCTCGGTGGTCGGGCCCGGCGGGGCGGCCTCGTGCGATTCGCCCTCGGACGACTCGGCCTCGCCCTCGACCTGGTCTGCGAACTCGGCCTCGAGTTCAGCGGCAAGCTCGTCCGCCAGCTTCTCCTCAGCTGTGCGGTCGTCGGCCATGCTCGGCCCACAGGAGGGCGCTATTTGCCGGTTTTGGCCCCAGAGGCCCAGGAAGGCTCCACCTGGAGATGGGGCCGTCGTCCCGACGATGGGGTGGGCGAGCCTGCTGCATCCTGGCTATCACCGCCCGGCCTAGTGGCGGCGCGGGCTGGCGGACCACAGCGTTCTAGCCTGCCGGAGCGGTGCACCCGCCGTGGCGCTCAGCATCCCGGTCATCCTCGGCACGGTGCGCGAAGGCCGCAAGTCCGAGGCGCTCGCGCGCTACGTCCACTCGCGCCTCAACGTGCGGACCGGCATCCAGAGCAAACTGATCGATCCGCGCGACCACGACTTCGGGAACCTGCGCGGCCGCGTCATCGACCTGCCCGACCTCGACCCGCAGGCGCCGCCGCCGGGGGTCCCGATCACGGCGGAGTTGCGCGCCTTCATCGAGCAGATGCACGCCGCCGATGGCTTCGTCATCGTCACGCCGGAGTACAACTACAGTTTCCCAGGGACCCTGAAGAACCTCCTCGACGTGACGTTCAAGCCGTGGAACAAGAAACCGTTCGGCCTCGTCGCCTGCGGCGGCATCTCGGGCGGGCTGCGGGCCATCGACGCCTTGCGGCAGGTCGTGTCGGGCCTCGGGGCCGTCTGCGTCCCCGCCCACGTCCCCGTGCAGTTCATCGGCAAGACGTTCGGCCCCGCTGGTCCACTGGTGGACGCCGAGGCCTGGCAGAAGCGCATCGACAGCCTCCTCGACGAGGTCCTGTGGTACGCCGAGGCCCTCAAGGCGGCGCGCGCCGGCCCGGTGCAGGCCTAGAGCCCGTCAAGGAACCGCAGCACCGTGGCGTTGTAGCCGGCGTCCATCCAGCCATCGAGGTGGTGGTCCTTGCTCAACCCGACCGGGCAGGGCTGCTTCCACGTCGTCGTCCCGGGGGGAGCAAGCGAGGCGAGCCGGTCGAAGTTCTCGGGCTGGATGCGCGCGTCGTCGCTGCAGTGGGTCAGCATCAAGGGGACCGGGAACCGCGCGACCGCCAGGTCCGGGCGGCTCGACGACGGCGGCTCAGGCGCCAGCTGGTCCATGCGGTCGAGCACCAGGTCGACAAGGACGCGCGGGTAGCCTTTCTTCTCGCCGTCGATGTGCGCCTGGAAGGTGAAGCTCGCGTACGCCGAATCGGCGATCGCGGCGAGGACGCCTTGCAGGTTGGAGCCTTCAGCGTGCAGGACGGTCGCTCCGCCCATCGAGCCGCCGTAGAGGACGATGCGGTCCGGATCGACGCCGCGATCGGAGGCGTGCTCGCGGACGAAGCGCACGGCCGCGGCTACGTCCTGCGCCTCCGCGGCGCCGTAGGTGACGTCGCCATTCCCGACGTCGGGGCTTGCGCCGTGGTTGCGCAGGTCGAAGGCGAGCAGGCTGTAGCCGGCGGCGTGCAGGTTCGGCGCCCACATGCGCACCATCTTGCCCATCGTCGAGCTCAGGCCGTGCACGAGGACGATGGTCGTGCTGGCGTTCTCGGGCGCCGCGTCGGGGCGCGCCGGCATCCACCAGCCTCGGAGGGTGATGGGTCCGTCCGGCGTCTTGCTGGGGATGAGGACATCCTCGAAGGACAGCCCGACGTCCGCCGGCATGCGCTCATGGCTCCGGTTGAAGCCCTCGTTCGTGAGGTTGTCCCGGGCGAGGCCCGTGACGTAGGAGTCCGCGAACCCTGCGACTACGACGAGGGCGACGAAGGCCCAAGCCAGTCCGCGGGCAAGGCTCACGACCTGGGATGGCGGGTCCTGGCGATGAAGCCGCCGCACGTGGGCCAGCGCAGCGGCTGCCGTTTTCCGACGCCGCTCTACTCGAAGAGGAACTCGTCGCCGCCGCGCTTGTACTGCGGAGCCCCCTGGGGGAACCACAGGCCGAGCTCGAACTTGGCGGTGTCCGCCCCGTCGCTGCCATGCACGATGTTGCGGCCGATGTGCTGGCCGAAGTCGAAGCGGATCTCGCCGGGCTTGCCCTGCACGGGGTTGGTGGCGCCGAGGAGGCTGCGCACGACGGCGATGGCCGACTCGCCCTCGACCCACATCGGGACGACGGGGCCCGAGGTCATGTAGGAGATGAGGCCGGGATAGAACGGGCGCGCCTTGTGGACCTCGTAGTGCTTCTCCAGGACCTGCTTGGCAGGGAGCTCGAGCCGCATGGCGCGGATCTTCAGGCCCTTCTGCTCGAAGCGCTGCACGATGGCGCCGACGAGGCCGCGCTGCACGGCGTCCGGCTTGAGCATGACGAAGGTCGATTCGAGGGCCATGTTCGCGCCGACTGGGGGCTCGTATTTGAGGGCTATCGACGGCGCCAGACGGCTAAGGACAGCATGGCCACCAGGAGGGCGGCCAGGGGGAGCCCGGGCGATTCCTGCGCCGCTGCCGGCTTGGTGTACTCGGGGATCGCCACGCTCGGGTCCTGGGCGTCGACGATGCCGTCGCCGTCCACGTCAGGGTCCTCGCCGTCGTCCACGCCGTCGCCATCGACGTCGCGGTCCTGCGAGTTGGGGATGCCGTCGCCGTCGAGGTCGGTGTCCTCCGCGTCGACGGTCCCGTCGCCGTCAAGGTCGGGGCGTGGGTCCACGGTGTCGAACTCCTTGAACAGGCCCTTGCCGCCCACTTGACGGAGCAGGCGGGGGGCCGCGTCGCGGTACCCGTCCAGAGTCTGGCCCTGCGCGGGCGGCGTGCCCGTCTCGGCGCACTTGCGCGTGCAGCCGTCGGCCAGGCCGACGTGCATGCGGCCCGTGGAGTCGATGTCCATGTCGTTGAAGTCCAAGAGGTTGCGGCAGGCGCCGCTCTGGCTGTCGACGACCGAGTCGAAGATGCCGCCCACCTGCACGGGGTCGGCGCTCGCCTTCTGCACGGTCCAGGTGCTACCCGCGTCGTAGGAGAGGGCGACGTAGGCGTTCCAGACGAGCTGGTCCTGCCGGTCGTCGCATTGGTAGATCTCGTTCGAGCGCAGGAATTTCAGGTCCGCTCCGGGACCCGCCTCGAGGCCGAGGAAGCTGAGGGCCACGCGATCGTCGTCGCCGGTCTGCACGTTGGTGAAGACGCCGG
Organism: Thermoplasmata archaeon; assembly: GCA_034667805.1. Taxonomy (GTDB): domain Archaea; phylum Thermoplasmatota; class E2; order JACPAO01; family JAHFTW01; genus JAHFTW01. Next base: position 5,546 of record JAXDQQ010000144.1, read on the forward strand.
AGACGACCGGGGGGTCGTGGAACTGGCCGACGTCAAGCCAGCTCGTGGGCTCGACGCCCATGCCGGCGCCCAAGGGTTCCCACGTGGCTCCCTCGTCTTTGGAGAGCGCCATGTAGACGCCGTGCTCGGAGGCCATGCCGTAGTACATCCAGCCACTGGGGCGGCTGAACTGCACGCTGGGGTCGAAGCCGTTCGACCACTCGGCAGAGGCCTCCACCTCGTGCGATTGCCAGGTGAGGCCGCCGTCCGCGGTGGAGATGTAGCCACTGTGGGAGCCGCACGAGGCGGTGGGCACCGCGGCGAAGCCCGTGAGGGTGCTGACGCGGATGTGGCCATGGAAGCCGCCGCACGAGCCGGGGACCTGCTGGAACGGCCCCCAGGTGGTCCCTTGGTCGAGGCTTCGGGCGCACGAGACCGTGCCGCCCTGGCCGCAGTAGTACCCGATGTGCGTGCCTTCCGGGCTGGGAAGCGGTCCCGCCGGCGGGCCGAGGCCGATGGACTGGTGGTCGAAGTCCTCGCCGCTGCACATGTTGATGGTGGGCAGCCACGTCTCGCCGTCGTCGTCGCTGTAGACCATCGAGCTGCACGGGCCAAGCAACCCGCCGGCGAAGATGCGGCCCGTGTCGGGGTCCGCGACCAGCATCGGGTCGAGGTTGATGGGGACCTGGTACTGCGGGTCCACCTGTGCCCACGTCGGCGTGCCAGTGGCATCGAAGCGCGCCCGCATCGTGTGCATGGCCAGGGCGTCCGGGTCCGTGAGCGCGCCGCCGGTCGAGGACGGGTAGTAGAACACGCTGTCCGTGTCCCACGGAATGCCGATGGTCGGCTCCGCGGCGCTGTCGCCCGGGACCTCGAACTCCTGGAAGTCCAGGGGGCCCGCGCCGAAGACCGGGGCGACTCCGACGATGACGGGCGGGGCCGCCGGCGCCTGCGGGGAGACAGGCATGGAGGCGACCAGGAGCGCGGCCAAGGCAAGGAGCAGCAGGCCGCGACGGGAAGGACGCATGGCCAGTGCGACGCCGCGCCCCCGTCAAGACGTTTGTCGCTCGGCCGCCGAAGCCCGGCGTACGCCGTGCGGCACCAGTGCGACCCAACCCTGAAGGCCGTGGCACCCTGTGGCGCATCATGGATCCCCTTCCGGCGGCCGCCGTGGCCGACGCCTGCGTCCGGCTCGACGTGCCGGCAAGGGCCGTCACTGACCTTACGCCGGTCCTGCCAGGCGCCGTGGTGGCCGGCCAGGTCCTGCCTGTCCGGCACGCCGGGTCCGTCGACGTCTTCTTCGAGGCCCTGCAGGCCGCCAGGCCCGGTCAGGTCCTTTGCATCGACAACGGCGGGCGGCTGGACGAGGGCTGCATCGGCGACCTCACGGCGCTCGAGGCCCTGCACCACGGGTGCGCCGCGATCCTCGTCGAGGGCGCGCACCGCGACACGTCGACACTGCGCACGCTTGGCCTGCCGGTGTGGAGCCGCGGCAGGTCGCCGTTCGGCCCGCTCGCCGCCCGTCCACGTGCGGCGGACGCGCTGCGGGCCGCGACCATCGGCGGACACACCGTGACAGCCGACGACGTCGTAGTGCTCGACGACGACGGCGCCGTCTTCGTTCCCAAGGCGCAGGCGGCGCGGGTGTGGGAGCTTGCGAAGCGCATCCAGGCCACCGAGGCCGAGCAGGCGCGGCTCGCGCGCTCGGGTCAGCCGCTGTGCGAGCAGTTCCAGGTCAAGGCGTTCCTCGCGGCGCGCAAGACGGAGCCGACGCTGGGGTTTCGGGCGCATCTGCGCTCGATCGGCAAAGCCATCGAGGAATAGCGTCCGCGGACGCACATGTTCGGGGAGAGGAATCTCTTCAGCCGACGTTCCGCACTGTCCGGCAAATGGCCCGAGCCCCTCCACTTGACAAGGCGCCGCCGGTCGCCATCGACCCGGCCCGCCTGCGACGCCTGACCGGAGGACTGTTCGTCATCGGAGCGGTGTCGTTCGGGATCGCGGCGACCGTGCTGTCGTCCACCTTCGACTGGCCGGACATCCTGCGCGAGCCCGCCGATGTCGTCCTGCCGCGCTTCGTCGAAGGGGGGACCGGCCTCGTCTGGACGTGGTTCGCCACGGCTTGGACATACGCCATCCTTCTCGTT
>JAXDQQ010000145.1:0-6306 GCA_034667805.1 Thermoplasmata archaeon
TGGGCGCACGGCGAGGTCGGCAAGGTCGGCGTGGCGGTGGACACCCAGAAGGACATGGAGACGCTGTTCAACGGCATCCCGCTGCAGGACGTCTCGGTCTCGATGACGATCAACGGCCCGGCTCCGATGGTCTGGGCGTTCTTCCTCGGCGCGGCGGAGAAGCAGGGCGTGCCGTTCAACCAGGTGTCGGGCACCATCCAGAACGACATCCTGAAGGAGTTCCAGGCGCAGAAGATGTTCATCTTCCCCCCGGAGCCCTCCATCGAGCTCGTCCTCGACACCTTCGAGTGGGGCAGCAAGAACACGCCGCGCTTCAACACGGTCTCCATCTCCGGCTACCACATCCGCGAAGCCGGCAGCACGGCGGTGCAGGAGCTCGCCTTCACCCTGGCCAACGGCATGGAGTACGTCAAGCGCGGCAAGGCGCGCGGGCTCGCCGTCGACGACTTCGCGCCGCGCCTCAGCTTCTTCTTCAACGCGCACAACGACTTCTTCGAGGAGATCGCCAAGTACCGCGCCGCGCGCCGCATCTGGGCGAAGTTCATGCGGGACCAGGGCGCCAAGGACCCGCGCTCGCTGCTGCTGCGCTTCCACACGCAGACGGCCGGCGTGTCGTGCACGCGCGAGCAGCCGGAGAACAACATCGTGCGCACCGCCATCCAGGCGCTCGCCGCCGTCATGGGCGGGACGCAGTCGCTGCACACCAACTCCTTCGACGAGGCGCTTGCCTTGCCGACGGAGAAGGCCGTGCGCATCGCGCTGCGCACCCAGCAGATCATCGCCCACGAATCCGGCGTCGCCAACACCATCGACCCTCTCGGCGGCTCGTACTACCTCGAGACGCTCACGACGGAGATGGAGGAGAAGGCGAACGACTACTTCCGCCGCATCGACAAGATGGGCGGCATCGTGCGCGGCATCGAGAACGGCTTCTTCCAGCGCGAGATCGCCGACGCCGCCTTCAAGCAGCAGCGCGCCGCCGAGACCGGCGAGAAAACCATCGTCGGCGTCAACGACTACCGCATCGAGGAGCTGCCATACACGGACCTCCTGCGCGTCGACGACGAGCTGGAGCGCAAGCAGGTGCGCGAGCTGAAGGCCCTCCGGGCCAAGCGCGACGGCAAGAAGGCCGAAGCGGCCCTGCGCGCGCTGACGACGGCCGCGGAGAAGGAGGGGACGCCGGAGCGGCCGAACTTCATGCCTCTGCTGCTCGACGCCAGCCGGGCGTACTGCACGCTTGGCGAGATCCGCGAAGCCATGGTGAAGGTGCACGGCGAGTACCGCGAGCCTGCGGTGTTCTAGGGCCGCAGCGGCCGGGACGCGGCGCAAGTAGGCACCGCCGACGGATGCCCCTCAAGGGACGTCCTTCGTCACTTGATTCAGTTGGCATGCTTCCGCTCGGACCCAATGAGTTCATGGAGCGCCTCCTGGCGGCTCACGGTGCCGAAGACGCCTTGGAGCCGCGCGACGAGCCCGCCGGCGAGCCGGACCGCGCCACGGCCGACCCGGCGCCTTCGGTCGATCCGACGCCTATCCTAGGGTTGCTTGGCGAGGCGGAGCGGCTGTGCGGCATCGACGTCGTGCGCCTGCGCGCCGCCGCGGCCGCCTGACGGCCACGAGGCCTGCTGGCCACAGGGGCTGCACCGGAAACGCCGAGCCTTGCGCCTCCAACCTTAACGCCACGAGCGACATTTGGTGCGTCATGGATCCCCGCCTCGGCGCCGACCAGTTCATGGACCAGCTGCTTGCCGCCCACCAGGCCGAGGATGCCTTCGTGCACCTCCCCGAGGATGTCGACGAGGAAGAGTAGCTGATCCAGCCGAGCTTGGAGCCCCGCCGATTTTCGCGCCGGCGAGGGCAACGCAAGAACACAATCGGTTTAATCCGGGCCATCGGCTGAATCGACTGTGCCAGCCTACGTCGTGGTCGACGTCGACATGAAGGACGAGAAGGCCTACGCCGAGTACCGCGCCAAGGCGCCGCCCATCATCGCGGCCGCGGGGGGCCGCTACATCGTCCGGGGGGCTCCGCCGGTCCACGTCGAACCAGGCTGGGACGTGACGCGCTTCGTGATGCTCGAATTCCCCTCCATGGAGGCGGCCAAGAAGTGGTACCATTCCCCGGAATACCAGAAGATCCTGCCCATCCGCCTGAAGTCGACGCGCAGCCGGATGATGTTCGTCCAGGGCCTCGACCCCACCAAGCCCGTGCCGGCGTAGCATGGCCGACAAGATCGGCTCAGGATCTTGGCACGAGGGGCCGCCTCCCGACGGCGACGCGCCTGCCTGGGACGGCCGCGACCGCGGCGAGGAGGCGCGCCTGACCACCAAGCGCGACAACGCGCGCTGGACGGGCGTCGTCGGCTTCGCCATGCTCTTCGGCGGCGCCATCCATTACGGCATCGTCCTCGGCGGCCTTTTCATGGCCGGCTACGGCGCGGTGGCATCGATCTACTGGAGCCGCCGCCTGCGCAAGGTCAAGGGCGACCCGTGGGCGTACGACCCGGAGCTCGATGGCCCGGAAGCCGCCGACTGGCGGCGGCGCTGACGGCGGGCCGGGCGGGCCCTCACCACTCGGAATACGCCGACAACGAGACCAGCGTGGACGCGCCGCCGGAGCTCAAGGTCAACGTGTAGTGGCCGGCCGGCAGGTCCGCGTACGAGCGGCTCTGCGTGCCCAGGGACACTCCGTTGACCAACCCGCCGATGCGCTCCTCGGCGACCTGGCCGTAGGGCCCTTCGACGGTGAGCGTGAGGTAGTTCACGATGGTGGTCGCGCCGACCTCGGCGTCGATGCGGCCCATTGCGCCGAGGTCGACCTCGACGACCAGCTCGTCGGTGACGGCGAGGTAGGGCGCGGAATCGCTGTCCTGGTCGCTGCCACCCATGTCGACGGGCTTCTCCGCCTGCGACTCCGCCTGGAAGATCTCCTCGATGTTGGCGGCGGTCTCGTGCGCGATCTCGAGGACCTCGCCGCTGGACGCGTCGACGCTGGCGAACACGGTCTCGCCGTCCTCGCCCTCGCCGCCGACGGCCCACAGCGCCTTGCCCTCGTCGTTGAACAGGCCCCAGAAGTAGGTCCCGTCCTCGCCGAGGTCGGGCCACTCGTCGTGGTCGGCAAGGATCTCCGCGACCTGGTCGGAGTCGTAGGACCACTCGGGCAGGGTCTCGACGTCGCCGTCGCAGGTCTCGTAGCCCTCGGCCAGCACGCCCAGGCCGGCGGCCAGGACGATGGAGACGCAGCGCTCGCCGGTGTAGAAGCCGTAGGCCCAGCCCGGCGCCTTGCCGTCGCCGGGGTTGGAGTCGAGGTGCGTGACGTACTCCGCCTTGTAGTCGCCGTCGTCGCTCTCGTAGCGGATGTGCTTGAACGGCTCGATGGCCACGACGCCGAGGAGCTCCAGGTCCCCGCCGTCGGCCCACGCCTCGGCGGCCGAGCGGGCGTCGCCCAATCCCTCGCGGGCGGTCATGGTCTGTCCGCCGGCGCCAAGGCACCCCGCGAAGAGCGAGGCGGCAAGGGCAGCGGCGAGCATCAAGGGCAGGCGCATGCCCGAGCACGCCTCGCCGGGGGTTATGAAGATTGGCGGCCGAACGTTGGCCACGATTGGTCGTCCAGATAGAAACCGGGCGTGGCCGAGCGGCGGGGCGGCTCCAGAGGCGGCTTATCAACCTTGATGGCAACGAGGATAAGCCTCGGGCGGCCGAACCGGGGTCGATGGCCGCCAAACGCCACACCCCGAAGCAACGCGCCCAAGCCGCGGACCACGACAAGATGGACCGCGAGCTCGACGCGTGGATGGACCGCGCCCTGGGCGTCCGCAAGCCGGACCCGGAACCGGTCGTCCGCGACCTGTAGCCGCGGAAGCCTCTGGCCATCTCTGGCCATCGACGCGGCCGGCCCGCCTAAACAAGATTTTTCCGCTGGCCGCCCCGTCGCTGCACCATGCGCTGGGCGTCGCCGCTCCTCCTTCTCGCCATCCTCACGCTTGCCGCCCTCGCGCCCGGCGCCTCTGCCGAGTTCGGCGCCTATGGCAAGGACGGCTGGCCCATCGCCGCCGATGGCACGTCGACGAACCCGTACCCAGGCGTGACGGCCGACGAGTTCACGGCCATCGTCGCGGACGGCGACCCGCTCAACCAGGTCGCCGGCGTGACCCTGTACCCCTACTGGCCTCTGCTGACGGCCGAGGTGCAGCGCCTTGCCGCCGACCACCCGGACCGCGTCAAGCTCACCTCCATCGGCAAGTCGACCTTGGGGCTCGACCTGTGGATGCTGGAGATCGCCGACTTCGAGCACGAGGGCCAGGCCGGTTTTCTGCCGCTCGAAGACCGCGAGGTCGTCTGGGTCGACGGCGGCACGCACTCCAACGAGTACTCCGGCGTCTACTTCGCCCTCGCCTGGGCCCAGTACCTCGTCGAGGATTACGAGAACGACGACCTCGCGAGGTGGATCGTCGACAACCGCCACACCTGGATCCTGCCGATGGTGAACCCCGACGGCTCCAACGCGATGGGGCGCCTCAACGCGCACCTGGTCAACATCAACCGCAACTACCCCATCGTGTGGGACGGGCAGGGCCACGACGAGCTGATGAACAACCGCGGCCCCAGCCCGGCGTCCGAGGTCGAGACCCGCATCACCATGGAGTGGTACAACAAGACGAAGCCGGACTACCTGGCGTCGGTGCACTGCTGCGGCAACCTCTGGCTCTACCCGTACGGCGAGGAGGGCGTCGACCCCGTCGACCAGTCCATGTTCCAGAAGGTCTGCGACCAGGCCTTCCCCGAGGTGCGCCAGTACTGCGGCCCCATCTGGAGCACCATCTACCCCGCCTCCGGCTCGTCCGTCGACACCGCGTACGAGTACACTGGCGCCGTCGCGTTCGGCTACGAGATGTCCGGCCGCGGCGCCATCAGCCTGTGGGGCCAGCCGCTCACCAACGAGGCGGTGCGCATCCAGGAGAACGAATCGTGGAACGGCCTGCTGCACGCCTTCCTCAACGTCCACCTCTACGGAGCCTACCCCAAGGTGCAGGACGTCAAGGCCGACGCCGACGGGATCGTCGTCACGGTCCACAACGAAGGCTTCGGCAACCTGACCGCCGGCGCCCTGCGGCTCGACATGCCGTCCGGCGCCAAAGCAGAGGTCGCGCTGCCCTTCATCGCGGCCGGCGAATCCGCCGTGGTCCGCATCCCGTGCAAGGAGGACGGCACCCACCAGCTCACGGTCCAGTACACCAAGCGCCTGGAGGACAGCGGGCCGCAGGCGAGCCGCAGCGTGCCGGTGGCCATCGGACAGGCCAGCCAGGCCGTCTCCGTCGACGCTGGAGGCTTCGTGGCGCTCCGCCCGACGGCGAGCACCGTGGATGTCCCTGCCCTGGGCCCGATGACCGTCCTTGCACTGGCTGCAGTGGCGGTGGTCCTTCGGGTTAAGAACGGTAGTTGAGGGTTTTGCCCCACACTGTGCCAAGGGTCCAATAGACGGAGCTCCCATCCTTAGGTGGATGCCGGCCAAACACCGCAACAAGGACGCCTGGCAGTACCTGAACCACAACCAAGACGCCGCAGGGCGTCATCCGGCGATCCCTCCCAATCGCCTTGGGGCTCCTGAAGAGGACTTCGACAAGCCTCTCCCGAGCTAGCCCGACCGCGCTCCCGACAGCGCTAATGCCGCGCGCGCCTGACGGTGCGCCGTGGCTCGCGCCAAGCCCAAGCCCGCGTCGCGAAGCGCCCAGCGCGCAGCACCCGTTGCGCGCGCGCTCGACTTCCGCTCCGACACGCTGACGCAGCCGACGGACGCCATGCGCAAGGCGATGGCGGACGCCGAGGTCGGCGACGACCTGTACGGCGAGGACCCCACGGTCAACCGCCTCCAGGAACGCGCCGCCAAGCTGGTCGGCATGGAGGCCGCGCTCTTCGTCCCCAGCGGCACCATGGGCAACCAGGCCGCCGTCTGGGTGCACAGCGAGCGCAAGGGATCGGTGCTGACCGACCGCTACAGTCACATCGCCTATTACGAGGCCGACGGCGCCAGCCGCCTGTCGGGCGTCGGCGTCAAGGTCATGGACACCCAGGCCGGCGACTTCGGAGCCGACGAGATGGCGCCGTTCTTCCTCTCCTCCGACCCCCACTTCGCGCCCGTCAAGCTCGTCACGGCGGAGGACACGCACCAGTTCTTCAGCGGCCGCTGCTGGCCGCAGGCCCGGCTCAAGGCCGCCCGCGAGGCCGCCCACGGCAAGGGTGCCCGGTTCCACGTCGACGGGGCGCGCATCTTCAACGCCGCCGTCGCGCAGCGCACCACGGCCGACCG
>JAXDQQ010000146.1:0-6321 GCA_034667805.1 Thermoplasmata archaeon
TGCGTCATCCGAGATGGGCTCAGGCGAACAGGACCGCAGCCCGCCAACCGGCCAGCGCCAGGAGGGGTCCGCCGGCGCCGTTGGCCACGGCGTTGGCCAAGGCCTGGCCGACCTGGCCGCTGCGCCACAGGTCCACGGTCTCCGCCGAGTAGGTGGACATCGTCGTGAAGCCGCCGAGGAAGCCGACGGCGACGGCGAGACGCCATGAATGCTCCATGCCGTGGTCGAGGAACAGCGCGCCCAGGATGAACGAGCCTGCGAGGTTCACGGCGAGCGTGTGCCACGGGAACCCGACGCGCGGCCAGGCGGACGAGACGGCGAAGCGGGCGACGCAGCCCAGCGCGCCTCCGGCAGCGACCAGTGCGACGTCGCGCCAGGGGACGCCGGCCATCAGACCGTGACCGGGATGGGCTTCGGGACCTTGATGCCGTGCTTTCCGGCGATGTTCCAGAAGACCTCGGGGCTGACGCCCTTGTTGTCGCGGTCCCACTGCCGGTAGGCCTGGATGAAGTCGCGGACGTACTCCTTCGTGTGCGCCTCGGTGAAGTCCTTGATCTCGTTGGCGATGCCGACGAGCTGCTCCTTCGTGGCCTTGAGGCCGGCCTCGTTGAGGCGGGCCTCGACGGCGCGCGTCCCGGTGTGCTTGCCGAAGACGAAGCGGCGCCGGCGGCCCAGCGTCTCGACCTGCATGGGCTCGTACGTCAGGGTGTTCTTGATGACGCCGTCCGTGTGGATGCCGGACTCGTGCGTGAAGGCGTTGTAGCCGGTGACGGCCTTGTTGAAGGCGACGGGCACGCCGGAGATCTCCTCGACGCGGCGGCTCAGGGCGTACAGCTTCGACTTGTCGATGTGCGTGTCGATGTGGTACAGCTCCTCGAGCGCCATGACGAGCTCCTCGAAACAGGCGTTGCCCGCGCGCTCGCCGATGCCGTTGACCGTCGTGTTGACGCAGGGGATGCCGTGCTCGAGGGCGGTGAGCGTGTTGGCGACGCCCATGCCGAAGTCGTTGTGGATGTGCACGCCGTACTCGACCTTGGGACGCTTGATGTTCGCCACGGTCTTGTCCAGCCACCAGCCGAACGTCGAGGGCGTCATGACGCCCACGGTGTCGCAGAAGAGGACGCGCTTGGCGCCGGCGTCGATGGCGGCGCGGTAGATCTCGGTCACGAAGCCCATGTCGGCGCGGACGGTGTCCTCGGTGACGAAGGTGACCTTGAGGCCGTGGTCCTTGGCGTACTCCACGGACTCGACGGCCTTCTCGATGGCCTGCTCGTGCGTCAGGTTGAGCTTGTGCTTGAGGTGGACCTCGGACGCGGCGATGAAGGCCGCGATCTCGGAGGCGTCCGACTGGATGACGGCGTCGATGTCGGAGCGCACGGTGCGGGCGGCGCCCAGGACCTTGGCATCCAGGCCTTCGTTGGCGATGGCCTTGACCGCCTTCAGCTCGTTTGGGGACACGGCGGGGATGCCGACGTTCATGACGTCCACGCCGGAGGCGGAGATCATGCGCGCCAGCTCGACCTTCTCTTCCAGAGTGTAGTAGACGCCGGGCGTCTGCTCGCCGTCGCGCAGCGTCTCGTCCCACCAGACGATCTTCTTGGGCCAGTCGTGTTTGGGCGAGCCCTTGACGTGGAAGTTCTCGACAAGGAGGTCGTTGGCCTTGGCGCCCTTGACGGCCGCCGTCGTGGAGCCCTTCGCCTTACCCCGGACCGAGCCGTTGGACGGCATCGCTTCAGCGATGGTGGGCGACCCCGTTAAAGGATTACCCCGGGCCGTCGCTCCGGTTCATCTAGGCGGGAGCGAACTTCACGCCATACCGCCACGCGCCTTGCGTGCGGAAAAGACGCCGCAGGACCGGCTGCACGGCCTGCCCGGTGCGCGGGGGCGCCTCGCCCGTCCACAATCCGACGGTGCGCTCGCCGCCGCATTCCACCAGGACGACGTGGTACGCCCCCACGGCGTCCTGCAGGCGGATGAACTCGGCGGGGGCTGCCCCCGCGCCAATGGTCGTCCACGACAGTACAGTGCCTGCCGGCAGCCGGAGCCGCTGCGCGAGGACGGCGTCGTGCCGCGAGCCCAGGACGTAGGCGCCGAGCGGGAAGTCGGCCTCGCCGTCGGGCGACTCGCGCGCCAGGCGGTGCTTCTGCCAATCCGGCTCCGGACGGCTCTGGGCCTTGCCGTAGCGCGCCTTCGCCGCCGCCTCGACCTCCGGCTCGAGGAGGGCGCCGTCGTGCAGGACGATGACGCCGCCGGCGGTCGTGCCGACGGGCCGCAGCGTGAGCGCGGCGGCCGGGTCGGGCTTGAGGCCGGTCCCGCTCCAGAACCAGTCGGGCAGAACGAGGCCGTCGGTGCGGACGGCCGTGCCGGGCTTCAGGCCGCGGACCGCCTGCCAGGCGAGGGTGACGTCGTCCTCGTCGAACGACGGCCAGAGCTTCTGCCCGCGCTTGTGAGATGGAGAGGCCACCACGACGGGCATCACGCGCCCCCCATGCTTGACCGACGCCCAGACCGCGGATCGCGCGGAACCCGCGGATCCTGAATGTTCCGCGAGGTCCGCGGGATCCGTGGTCCGGTCGTGGACACGTTCATTCGCCGGCCTCCCACACATGCACGGCGCAGGTCGCGCCCGAGCCGCCGACGTTGTGCGTCAGCATCTTCCGCACGCCCTCGACTTGGCGTTGCCCCGCAAGGCCCCGCAGCTGCTCGAACACCTCGACGGCCTGGCCCGCACCCGTGGCGCCGAGCGGGTGGCCCTTGGCCTTGAGGCCGCCCGAGGCGTTGACCGGGATGCCGCCGCCGCGCAGCGAGGTCTTGCCCTCCGCCGCGGCCAGGCCGCCCTTGCCTTTGGCGAAGAGGCCGAGGTCCTCGGTGGCCATGACCTCGGCGATGGTGAAGCAGTCGTGCACCTCGACGGCGCCCATGTCGCCGATGGCGCGTCCGGCCATGCCGAGGGCGGCGGCTGCGGCCTTGCGCGTCGCGGGCATGCCGGTGAGCTCGGCGCGGTCGTGCAGGGCGAGGGTGTCGGTGGCGGCGCCGGAGCCGGTGAGCCAGATGGGGCGGTCGGTGAACTCGGCGACGCGCTCCTCGCCCACGAGCAGGAGGGCGGCGGCGCCGTCCGTCGTGCTGCAGCAGTCGAAGAGGCCGAGCGGGTCGGCGACCATGGGCGCGGCCATCGCCTTCTCCAGCGTCGTGGGCTTCTGGAACTGGGCGTGCGGGTTGCCGGCGCCGTTGGCGTGGTTCTTCACGGCCACCGCGGCGAGGTGTTCGCGCTTGGTGCCGAACTCCTGCATGTGGGCGCGGGCCATGAGGGCGTAGACACCGGGGAAGGTGAGGCCGGCCGCGCGCTCGACCTCGGTGTCGCCGCTGACGCCCAGCCAGTAGCCGCGGTGCGCCTTGGAGAACGGCGTCATCGACTCGACGCCGGCGGCGAGGGCGACGTCCACGGCGCCGGAGCGGATGGCGAGGAAGGCGTCGCGGATGGCGAACCCGGAGCTGGCGCAGGCGTTCTCGACACGGTGCGCCGGCGCGCCGAGGCTCGGCGTGCCCTGCAGGTAGAGGGCGGCGGAGTTGCCCGGCTGGTGCCCGCCGAAGCCGACGGTGCCGATCCAGGCCTCGTCCACCTTCTGGTCCCACTGCGTGCCGGCCCGCTCCAGCATCTCGCGCCACGCCTCGTCGAAGAGCTGCTTCGGCGTCTCGGGACGCGCCCCGAACCGGCTAATCCCGGCGGCGACGAGGGCGACGCGTCGGGGCACGCGTCGGGGAAGGTCAGGTCCTACATGGCCGCTCTGCTCGGTCGTCCAGGGACGAAGGACTTTCCCAGGATGTTCGGCTTGGAATCCTTGTTCCCGGGCCTACACCAGGGCCCGTTCGATTCCCCCAGTGCGGTTGAACCTCCTTCCGCCGTCGGCGTCGTCGGCGCCGACTAGGGCTTGGCCCTCATGGAATTGGGCGCCGCGCGGAGTGTGGGTGACCTGGGATTGGGCAGATGGACCAGATTCGCGGAGCCAACGGTTCTGCTCCATCTGGGCAATCGGTTCAATCCGCGGCCCCCGACGCCGGACGACGGCGGAAGACGTTGACGCAGCGCGGAGCAGGAACGGCGCCGCGTCGCTCGCCAGGCGAGCTCAGTAGTACGGCAGCCACGGGTCGAGATGGCCCTGCATCAGAACGTAGACGGCGCCCAGGACCAGGGGGTTGAGGATGTTGTCCGAGACCGAGAAGGGCACCGGCGCCAGGATGTCGACGACGAGGAAGACGGCGGCCGTCACCACGGCCATCGGGAGACCGACCAAGGGCAGGGCCACGGCGAACGCGACGAGCGTGCCGCCGGCGGAGCCGAGGTACGATTTGCCGGGGTTGTGGAACCACTTCGTCTTGCCGAACCGGATGCCCACCAGCGCGCTGACGGCGTCGGCGAAGACGGACACGGAGATGACGGCGAGCACGGCGTACACGGTCACGTCCCAATGCGAGGGGTCGCGCGTCAGCCAAAGGGCCGCCAATGGCGTCGTGGCGGCCAGGTAGTAGTGCGCGCCGAAGAGGCCCTTCTCGCGCCGGCGCAGCCGGCTCGTGATGATGGCCTTGAACGGGTAGGAGAGCTCGGGGTACCGCAGGCGCAGCAGTTCTGTCGGCAGGATGCAGTAGAGCAGCAGGAGCAGGCCGAAGAGGCCGACCGTCTGCCCGGCGACCAGCCATGTCCCCTCGGCCGTATGGGTCGCCGCGTAGAGGTTCGCGAAGGCCTCCCGGTCGAGGACCGGCCCCTTGCGCGACAGCTCCCAAAGGCCGCTCAGCAGCAGGTACCCGACTGCCATGTACAACGGGAGGAAGAGGCCCATCAGGAGGTGCGGCGTCTTGCGGCGCTGCTCGGGGTCCATCACCCACGTGGCGCGCATCTTCTGCCATTCGGCGTAGCGGTCCTCCGGCAGCGACTTGGCCAAGAGGAGGTTGAGGCGGTCGCCGAAGGTGGCCTGGAAGCGCGCGATCTTCTCCTGGTAACGGCCGAGCGTGTAGGTGACGGTGAGGGCCAGCGCGCCGACGAAGACGACGACGAGGCCGACTCCGAAGGGGGCTGGGAGGAGTTGGGCGCCGCGCGACCACAATCCGTAGGCGAGGCCAACCATGACCAGCGTGACGATGGCGGCCGACCAGCGGTCCTCCAGGTGGTGGCGGAAGGCGCGCAAGGCGTAGAGGCCCGTCAAGGCCGCATAGCCCATGGTGCCACCGGCGAGGAAGAGCGCCGCGATGTGGCTGGGCCAGCCCACGGTGAACTCCACGGGGTCCACGGCCACGGCGGACCACCGCCGTCCAGGTTAGAAAGCTCGCCGACTTCGTGTGCCCGCCCTTTCACGCGGAGGTCGCGGAAAACGCGGAATCGGATTCCGCGGCCTCCGCGTTCGCCGCGTGTCGTCTGAGGGCGCTAGACGTTGCGGTCGAAGTAGCCCGTCGTGCCGCCTTCCGGCGTCACGCGGGTCGCGACCCAGATGCCGATGGGCGTCACGGCGATGAGGGCGAGGCCCCACCACTGTCCCTGCGTCGCGAACATCAGGCCGACGATGCCGACGGTCACGGACGACAGGACTAGGACAATGGCGGCGAGCTTGCGCAGCCAGTCGACGACCGTCCGCCGGCGTCCCGGTCCGGCGTCGGCGGAGGATTCCATGAAGGGGCCCGGGGAGGGATTTGAACCCTCCACAAGGGAGCCACAATCCCATATGTTAACCAAGCTACACTACCCGGGCCATTCGGGTTGATTGGGCGGCGGCGCGCCGGCTTTTTCCGGGCGCCGAGGGGCCTTGTGGCTGCCCCGAGGCCCGCCGACACGGGACCTCTTCATAAGGGGAACGCACGGCGCCCCCGACAGGTCCGGCTCCCAACGGAGCCTTATCGTTTCGGCACCGTTGGATATCCATGGCCGAGACCGCGCCTCCGGCCTCGCGCAGCGTCCCTGTCATCCTCCCGCCCGACCTCGTCGCCCTGCTGCAGGAGATGGGCCTGGCCTGGGAAGAGGTCCGCATCTACCAGTACCTGCTCAACTCGCCGTCGGCGATCTCGTCGGCCATCGTGCGCCAGACCGGCCATTCGCGCGGCCGCATCTACGAAGCCTTGCGCCGCCTCGTCGAGAAGGGCCTCGTGCGCGAGGAGCCGACGCGCCCCATCCAGTTCCACCCGACGCCGCTGTCGGAGATCCTCGCCGGCGCGCATGCCCGGCTGACGCGCCAGCTGGCGGCCGTCAAGGCCGGGCAGGGGCTCGCCCTCGCGGCGGCCCAGGCCGAGGCCGCGGTGCCGCTCTTGGCACCGACCCGGCCGCGCGACGTCCGCGTC
>JAXDQQ010000147.1:0-2940 GCA_034667805.1 Thermoplasmata archaeon
CGCGCCGAAGGGCGGGTTCATGACGACGGTGTCGAAGTGGTCGGGGTCGCTCCTCCAGTCGGAGACGTCGCTGCACACGAACCACGTGCGCCGCGACACGTGCAGGTCGGAGGCGATCTCGTGCGCCATGGCGATGGCGTGCGAATCGATGTCCACGCCCGTGGCCAGGCGGGCCCCCAAGAGCGCGGCGCCGACGGAGAACGTGCCCGTCCCGCAGCCGAGGTCGAGGACGCGCTTGCCCTCGATGGCGCCTTCCTTGTGCGCGGCGATCAGCAGCTCGGCGGCGATGTCCGGCGGGGTGCGGTACTGCTCGAGGTCGGGCGCCGGCGAGGGGTGCCGCGGCACGCCCTCCAACGCCCGCACCAGCTCGGCCTTGCGCACGCCTGCGGGATGGGCTGCGGCCATATGTGCGCGTCGCCCGAGTGCCCCCCAAGTGCGCAGCCCTTATCTTGCCGGGCGGCGACTGGAGGCGCGATGGGCCGCATCTACCTCGTCCGGCACGGCCAGACGACGGCCAACGCCCAAGAGGTCGTGCAGGGCCCGCGCATCGACGCCGAGCTGTCCGAGCTGGGGCAGCGCCAGGCCGCGAGCCTCGCGGAGGCGCTCGCCGGCGCGCCGCTGCACGCCGTGTACACGAGCCCGCTGACGCGCGCCCGGCAGACGGCCGAGGCCCTCGTGCAGCGGCACGCCGTGCGCGCCGCGCCGAGCGACGCCACCGGCAGCCTCGCCGTGCAGGTCGTGCCCGAGCTCTACGAGATGGACTACGGCCACTTCATCGGGCAGGGCTACGCCGCCATCCGCGACGAGATGGACCAGGTCCTCGACGCGTGGCGCATGGGCTTCGTCGACCAGCCGTTCCCCGGTGGCGAGTCGGCCCTCTTGGCGCAGCACCGCATCCGGCCCTTCGCGTCCCGCCTCGTCCAGGCCGCGGAGACCAACGACGTCGCCGTCGTGGCGCACGGCCGCATCAACCGCGTGCTCATCGCCACGGTCACGGGCGCCGGATTGCAGCGGCTGGAGGAGTTCCCGCAGAGCAACGCCAGCATCACGGAGCTCGACGTCGCCGGCGGCAAGGCCGTCGTGCGGCGCCTCAACGACACGTCGCACCTCGCGTTCGCCACGGATTCCTCCTTCTAGCGCAGGCTGGCAGGGACGCGAGACTTCAACGGGTTGCCCAGCACCTTTATCCGACGGCGGGAAGCGATGCGGTGCATGCGTCCGGTCCAGGTTGGCCTCGCCCTTCTCGCCTTGCTTCTCTTGGCGCCCGCGGCCGACGCCCAGCTGAGCCAGTCAGCTCTCGACGTGACGGTCGCCGTCGGCGACGACCAGCCAGCCGGCAACGAGACGGACGTCGTCTTCACCGTCCAGCGCATGTGCGCGAGTTCCCTCTACACCCTGTCGGAACAGGTGGTCGACGTCGCGGTCGATGCGAAGAGCGAAGGCCCGCTCGTGAGCGGCCCTACCGAAGTGACGTTCGGGATGCAGGTCTGCGCCACCGAGCCCACGAAATCGTTGGAAGTGGCTTACACGGTCCGCACGCCCGCCAACGCCAGCTCCCACCAAACCTACGAATTCCATGCCTTGTTCTCGGCGCCGGGCTCGGCACCTTCGGCCGCTCCCCCAGACGTGGAAATCGATTTCGTGGTGACCGTCGCCAAGGCCCAGGTCAACCACGGCCCGCCGCCCACCGGGACCGACGACGAACCTACCGCCGTGGCCGCCCCAGCCCTTCCCTCCGTCCTGCTCGCGGTGGCCTTGCTGGCCGCCGCGTTCGCCCTCCGCCGCCGTTAGACGGCTGCCTCCTGGGGCCTTGGGCCGCCTATTTACCCCTTCTTCCGCAGCCTCATAGCCCTCGGGACGGCCAAGCGGGGGTCATGCTCTCGCGAATGGGACCCGCGCCGTCGAGCCGCTGGGCACCCGACCCGGTCCTGCGCGCGGCCCTCGACGTGGTCCCGTCCGCCATCGCCGTCATCGACTCCGTCGGCACGCTCCTGCATTGCAACACCGCCTGGCGCGCGCTCGCGGGGCGCACGGCGCCGTTCGGCGAGCTCGGCTCGCTCGTCACGCCGGCCGACCACGAAGGCTCGCCCTACCTGCGCCGCCTGGCCGCCCTCGAGGGCCCGCTCTCGATGCCGGCGCGCCGCCTGGCGCACGCCATCCAGGACACCCTCAACGGGCGCTCTGTCGAGGCGCGCGTCGCGTACCGCATGCGCCGGCCCGACGGCGAGACGCCGTTCGAGGCCCTCGTCTCGCTCATCCCGGACGCCAAGGTCGCGATCGTGCAGCACATGGACTGCTCGGAGCCTGAACGCGCCGCCGACGCGGAGGCCGCCGCCTTGCGCCTCGGCTTGCAGGCGGAGGCGTTGCGGTCGCGGGCCCGTCGTCTGGAGCGGCGCATCGCCTCCGTCGGCCAGGACCTGCACACGCCCTTGACGCCGGTGCGCCTCGAGCTGCACCTGCTGCAAAGCGGAGCGCTCGGCCCACTGAATCCCGCGCAGGCCAAGGCCATGGCCCTGGCCGCGCGCAACGTGCAGCGCATGGCCGAAGGCGAGGAGGCCTTCCTACGCGTCCCCGGCGAGATCGCACCGCCCAAGGTCACCTTCGACCTGGCCGAGCTGGCCCGCGACGCCGTCGATGCGCGCCAGACCGAGGCGCTGCAGCAAGGCGTCCAGCTCGCCCTCCACGTCCACAAGGCGCTGCCCGTCTCGGGGCAGGCCGACTCCATCCGCGACGTCCTCGACCGGTTCCTCGACCTCGCCCTGGCCGCCAGCCCCGCTGGCTCCGCCGTCGCCGTGGAGGCCAGCCTGCACGGCGCGGACGCGGTCGTCACCGTGCGCGACTCGGGTCCCGGGCTCACGGCGCGCGACGTCAAGGGCGCCTTCGAGCCGTGGAGCGGCAAGGGCCTGCACGACGCCTCGGGCGACCTTTCGCTCCATCACT
>JAXDQQ010000148.1:0-2845 GCA_034667805.1 Thermoplasmata archaeon
GGCGTCGGCTACCACGCCGCCATCGCCAAGGCCGTCGTGGGCGAGACCGGCCGCGTGACCAGCGTCGAGTTCCTGCCCGAGCTCGTCCAGCTGGCGCGCAAGAACCTCAAGGTCGCCAAGATCAAGGTCGAGGTGCACGAGGGCGACGGCTACAACGGCTGGGCCAAGGACGCGCCCTACGACGCCGTCTACGTCACGTGCGCCATCCCCGACGTGCCCGAGGCGCTCGTCGAGCAGCTGAAGGAAGGCGGCCACTTCGTCGCACCCCTCGGCATCACGCGCTGCCAGCTCATGGCCGGCCGCAAGGTCGACGGCGAACTGGAGCTCGAGGACCTCGGCCCCTGCCTCTTCGTCAACGCGCAGGGCGAGCTCGGCGACGGCGACTCCGAGGATGACGACGAGCCGGAAGAGTCGGACGCTCCCGGCGGCTCCGGCGGCGACGACCCCGACGACGTCGTCAAGGCTTGAGCCGGCCGTCCAAGCTCAGATCCAGACGAGGAGCTTGAGGGCGACGAGCACGAGGGCCACCATCAGCAGCGTCCAGACCGTCGGCTTCACCCAACGCCGCTTGGCCGCCGCCGGCGGCGCGGCCTTTTCCGGCCATGGGTTGACGTACTCCGTGGGCGCCGCCAGCGGGTCCCGCGCCGGAGGCGGCTCCTGCGGCGTCAACGGCGCTGGCAGGTAGCTGCGCGCCATCCCGCGACGAGCGGCCTCGTCCGATTTAGGGCTTGGGAACCAGCGGCCCCCTCGTGCGGTGGTAGGTTGCTCCACCCCCCAGACGGCATTAAGGCCCCATCCCTTGCCCGCTCCTGTTGACCCTGCTCAACCTGTCGAACACGCACCTGTTCTGGCAGGGCCGCGACCCGGAGCCCATCGAGCCGCACCACCGGCCGTTCTTCCTGGCGTTCCCGCGCGGCAGCGAGTCCGTCGCGGCCGCCCATGACCGCCTGCGTCGGCTCGTCGAGGGCGCGCAAGGGCAGGACCCGGAGCAGAACCCGATGGCCAAGGCGGCCGAGGTCCGCGAGCCGGTCGAGTACAAGTCGTTCTGGAACCACGGGCAGAAGCGCCTGGCAATCCCCGTCGTCGCCAAGCGCAGCTTCTGGGTGCCGGACATCTCGGACGCCCTCTTCGCGCACCATGGCTTCTACACCTGCGAGCACGACATCCCGTACACGGAGCGGGCGAACGCCGACCTCGCCGCGGAGAAGGACTGGTGGATCCTCGACACCAAGGGCCACCCGAACAAGCTCAACGTCCTGACGTACGACATCGAGACGACGCAGTACGGCAAGAACGGCAACCGCGGCGGCGCCGAGGGCAAGGGCGGCGAGCTGCCCATCGACATGATCGGCTTCGCGGAGTTCCCCGTCGAGTACTCGGCGCAGAAGGACCTCGACACGGAGCAGTTCGACTTCTCCTTCCGCCACATCCCCGACACCTGGCGCGACTGCGAGGTCCGTCAGCTGGTGGCGCACAACCCGGACGAGGAGGTGCGGAACCTGCTGGAGTTCACGCAGCACGTGCAGCGCTTCGACGTCGTGGCCGGGCACAACATCCTTGGCTTCGACAACAAGCAGATCCACGAGCGCATCATCGAGATCCTGCGGCAGGACCAGCGCAAGCAGACGCTGAGCCCGCGCGACCGCGCCCACTTCATGCAGTTCACCGGCGTGCGCAGCCGGCCGGACCGCTCCTTCCACTTCGGCACGAGCCAGGACATCGCCGTCTGGTTCCCCATCAGCCTGGACACGTTCCACGCCGCGCGCCGGTTCTACTTCTACCACGACGACTTCACCCTCAAGGGGCTCGCGCCTTGGCTCGGCATCGACGTCCAAGACCGCGTCTACATGGAGGCCGGCGAGATGGGCCTCGACGCCAAGACCCGGAAGTACAACGAGCACGACATCCGCGAGCAGGTCGGCCTGACGCAGAACCTCATCGCGCAGGCCTTGCCGCTCTGCTTCACCGTCAACCTGCCGCTCGAGGAGCTCCTGACCGGCGGCACGACGCGCATGTGGGACCACATGGCGCTCATCCGCGCGCGCCGCCAGCGCAAGATCATGCCGGCCACGTGCCGCGCCCAGGCCATCGCGCGCGGCATCCAGCGCGTCCTGCCGAACAAGCCGTTCCCGACGCGCGAGGAGGTCTCCCAGGCGGTGCTGAACCTCCCGCCGGAAGAGCGTCAGGCCTCGACGAACAAGGAGCTCCTGCGCGTCGCCAAGCAGGGCCCCGAGATGCCCATCTGGTGCGAGCACCCCGGCGTCGTCTCCAAGGCCGGCCCGGTCAGCGACGGCGATGACCCGACGGGGTACGCCATCCCAGGCGGCATGACGCTCAAGCCCGACTCCGACCTCAAGTCGCACTTCGTGCCGTGGTACCACGTGGTGGCGGCCGACGTCGGCGCCATGTACCCGACGATCCTCAAGGCGCGCAACCTGACCGCGGACACGGTGCGACCCGCGAAGGCAGGCGAGGAGCCGGACGACTGGATGTGGCTCTTCGAGCTCGACCCCGGCTTCATCGCCTCAGGCAAGTACGTCGTGCGCAAGGCGGACGCGGCCGTCGACCGCTACACCAAGGGCCGCGGCTGGATGATCGGCGTCAAGCAGAACCCCGAGCCCGGCATGGTCAACCTGGCCATGACCGGCGTCATGTCGATGATCCAGAAGGTCAAGACCAGCCGCGCCGAGGCCAAGCGGCACGGCAAGCCCAAGGACGAGGTGCGCATCCTCGACATGACGTACCAGAGCCTCAAGGGCGCCCGCAACGCCGGCACGCACGGCATCCTCGTCGCCGTCAACGTCAGCTGCCGCCAGTTCAACGTGTGGGGCGGCGCCAACATCAC
>JAXDQQ010000149.1:0-5582 GCA_034667805.1 Thermoplasmata archaeon
GCCGAGATCCTGCACCGGATGGGGATCCCGTGGGACCTCGTCCCGGCCGAGGCGGCGCGCTTCTACGATTCCGCGTTCCTCGACCACCCGACCATCGGCGGCTGGCTGTAGGAAGCACGAACAGGAAAGAAAAGGCAGGAAGAAGGGAGAAAGGAACCGCTGCTCGACTAGCCGAACGCGACGTAGCGGCCCACGTAGTCCTCGACGCACTGCTGCGTCTCGGCCGGGCCAGGGTTCGCCAACTGGCGGTTGATGTACGCGCCAACGGTCTCGTCAGACTCGTGCACGCCGTCGTCGTCCTCGCACAGGTAGTTCTCGCTGTGGCAGGAGTCGCGCGAGACGTGCGTGAGCGGGCCGACGCTCCACTCCGAGTAGTAGTCCAGGCAGTTCGGCTCGGACTGAGGCGCGGCGGACGAGGTCACGATGGTGCTGAGCAGGGGCTGGCAGCGGTCGATGGGCGCGCCCTCGTACGGGCAGCTGTAGACCTCGGGCGGCGAGCACGACGTGCGGCGGACGACGCTGTAGTGGCCGACGTTGGTGCGCGAGTACACCATGTAGCAGCCGGCGGCGTTGGCCTGGACGAGGCTGGCCTCGTGGCAGGGCGGCGCGGGCGGGCTGTAGCCTTCGGGGCACTCGTAGAGCTGGGCGCTGCAGGAGTCGCGGCGAACCAGCCAGTAGGGGCCGAAGAGGTACGTCTGGCTGTAGTTGTCCATGCACTGGACGTCCGGGGTCTGGCCGCCGGGCCAGGGGATCCCGCCCGAGGCAGAGGCGCTGGTGAAGAACTCCGCCTCGTGGCACGGGGCCGCCGGGGGGTCGTAGCCGTCGGGGCACTCGTAGATCTGGGCACTGCAGGAGTCGCGGCGGACCAGCCAGTACTGGCCGAAGAGGTAGGTCTCGCTGTAGTTGTCCATGCACTGCACGTCAGGCGTCTGTCCGCCCGGCCAGGGGATGCCGCCAGCCGAGGACTGGCTCGAGGCCTCGCCGCTGGGGTAGATGCAGGACTTCTCGGTGCCGATGATGGTGGTGCGGTACTCGTAGATCGTGCACTGCGAGTCCTCGAGATTGTAGCACACGCGCCAGCCCAGGTCGGGGAAGTCGTACACCGTGTAGCACTTCTCCGCGTCGGCGGGCGCGGCCTGCCCGGTCGGGGCGATGGCGAGCGCCCCCAGGGTCAGCAGGCTGGTCAGGATCAGGGTCGTCTTCATGTCAGGGTTCTCCAAGGTTCGAGGCTAGGCTAGGACGCAACGCGTGGTCGTCGCGCCCTCGTGGCCGTAGGTCACGGTGTAGACGCGGCATTGGGCGTCGAGGTCGACACACAGGTAGAGCACGTAGTCGGGCCCGCTGGCCACGTTGTGACAGACGGGGTCCGACGGCACGGGGGAGGCCGGTTCTGCGCTGGCGGGGCCCGCCAACGCCAGGAGGGCCGTCACGCACAACAGCCCGACGCGCACGACGAGGCTCACCGTCGGCCGAGACGGCGGCTTCGCCATGACTGTTGTTTCCTGTATCCGATCTGCCGAATCAAAATCTGGGCGCGTCCCCATGCCCGGTCCCTCTTGGCCGAGGACTGCCCCCGGTGCCGGACAGGGGCCGCCAGGGCCGCCAGGGCAGCCCACTGGCCTCGCTCGCCATCCCCAGCCAGATGCTCCGCCACGCCGCCAACAGGGTTGACCGGTTCGGCCGAACGGAAAGGCTTCAAGGCTCGCTCCGCCTGGGTCGGGCGATGACGGGAACCACCGGAAGCCTGGCCGGCAAGCGCGCCCTCGTCTTTGGCGTCGCCTCCGAAGACTCCATCGCCTGGGCCATCGCCCAGGAACTGGCGAACCATGGCGCCAAGGTCACGATGGGCTACCAGAAGCGCTTCCTCAGCCGCATCCTGCAGCTCTTCCAGGGCAAGCCGTGGATCGAGGCGTGGCACGAGTGCGACGTCGGCATCGAGGAGTCGGTGCAGAAGTTCTTCCAGGAAGCCCACGCGAAGAACGCCGCGCCCTTCGACATGATGGTGCACTGCATCGGCTTCGCTCCCGCCTCCGCCCTGCAGGACGAGGTCGTCCGCACGACCGAGGCCGACTGGAACACCGCCCTCACCGTCTCCGCCTACTCCCTGGTCCGCCTGACGCGCTTCGCGATGCCGCACATGGCGCGTGACGGCGCCATCGTCTGCTTGACCTACCTCGGCGCCGACCGTTTCGTGCCCGGCTACCGCGTCATGTCGGCCGCCAAGGCCGCCTTGCAGGAGCTCACCCGCGAGCTGTCGTTCACCTGCGGCCGCGAGAAGGGCGTGCGCGTCAACGCCATCTCCGCCGGACCGATCAAGACCTTGGCGGCCTCCGGCGTGCCGGGCTTCGACATGATCCTTGACTGGATGAAGCACAGCGCCCCGCTGGGCCGCAACATCAACCAGCAGGACGTCGCCAAGGCGGCTTACTTCCTCCTGTCGGACCTGGGCTCCGGCGTCACCGGGCAGACCCTCTACGTGGACGGCGGCTACTCCATCATGGGCGTCCCGCCGGACCTCGACAAGATGACGCTGCCCGGCCGCGCGCCGGCGGTTCCGCCCCCTGCGGCCCCATCCGCCGGCACGCCAGCCTCCCCGCCGACCTTCGGCGGCGCCCGGCCGCTCGTCTTCGGCCAGAAGAAGCCTTGAGGCAAGGCCCGCAGCCATAGGCCTCAAGCCCTCGCACCAATCGGGGGGATGTGCGCCGCGTCCAAGCCAACCACTACCAGTGGGTTGGCATCGTCGTCGGCCTCGCGGGCTTCGGGCTCCTGGCCTGGGACGACCTTGCGCAAGGTCCGGTCTTCCACGCCGACGCGGTCGTCAATGACTGGGTGGGGGCGCACGAAGCGGCTTGGCACCTGCACACCATCGGCGGCATCGCATCGTGGCCTGGCGCCGTCATCGTCGCCGGTGCCGCGGCGGCCGTCTGCGCCGTCGTGTGGTTTGCGTGGGGCGAACGGCGCATCGCCGCCTGGGCCGTGGGCGGCACCCTCGCGAGCGGCCTCATCGTGACCGGGCTCAAGGACCTCTTCCAACGCACCCGCCCTCCCTTCGTCGACGAGCCACTTTCCAACTCCTTCCCCAGCGGCCACACCATGGGGGCCACGGCCGCCATGGGCATCCTCCTGCTCATGGGCACGCAGGTCCACCTCGACCGATACCGCGTCCATGGCGAGCGCGCGAAGCAGGCGTGGGCCACCACGCTGGTGACCTGGATCGTCCTGACGCTCGGCGTCGGCGCCGCGCGCGTGCTTGCCCAGGCGCATTGGATGAGCGACGTCCTGGCCTCGTGGTTCCTCGGCGTGGCGCTGGTGGGCATCATGCTGCGCGCCGCGCACATCCCGCGGCCCGCCAAGGCGCCCCCGCCGGCCGAGGTGCTGGTCGGCCCCGAGAAGCCCCACGTCGAGGCGGCTGCCAAGGCGCAGGAAAAGGCGCAGGAGAAGGCCGAGACGACGAGCGGGACGCAACCGAAGCCCACCGAACCTGTCGGCCGAAGACGGTAGGCTTCAAGCGGCGGACCGGATTGCCTTGGGATGACGCCGCGCGCCTGGCAGTGGGTCGGGTTGGCGTTGGGTCTCGCGGCCTTCGGCCTCGTCTACGCCGACGTGACCCTGCATGGGCCGCTCTACGAAGCGGACCAGGGGACGTGCGACCGCATCGGCGATTGCACGACGCCTAACACGCCGCCGCATGGCCTCAACACGCCGGGCGAGCTCGCCACGAAGGTCGTCTCCGTCCCCTATGCGGTCGCCCTCACGGCGATCGCGGTCATCGCCTTCTGGCTCTTGCGCGACCGCCGCATGGCCGTCTGGGCGGCGGTGAGTGGGATGGTCGCCGGCGCCGCCATCTACGGGCTGAAGGAGTCCATCCAGCGTCCGCTGCCTCCCAAGGCTGCCGGAGCCTGGTACGGCTTCTCCTTCCCCAGCGGGCACACCATCTCCGCCGTCGCCAACGTCGGCCTGCTCATCCTCCTCGCCGCCCAGGTCGTCATCGACCGCAGGCGGCCGTCGCCAGAGCATTCGGCGCGCATCTGGCATTGGGCCGTCGCCCTCTGGGTCGTCTTCGCCATCACGATGGGCATCGGCCGCATCCTGACGCAACGCCACTGGGCCAGCGACGTCTACGCCAGTTGGGGCATCGGTTTGGCGCTCGCTTGCGCCACCCTGCTCGTGGCCCGTGTGCCTCGCCCGCCAGCCCTGCATGAGCCGAAGGCCACTCAGCCTCCCGGCGCGGTCCCGGCGGTGCCAGAGCCCGTCGAGCGGACGACGTAGGCCTGGTCCTCGACAAGCCACAGGCCTCATGAACCGTGAGTCCACCTCCAGGCCATGCGCAGCTGGCTGGCGGTGGCGGTCCTCCTCCTAGCGGGCTGTGCGGCGCCTGAGAAGCCGCCAGCGGAGGCGGAGTCCCCGGCGTGGATCGTCCTCGACCCCGTCGTGTTCATCGACGAGAGCGTCCAATGGCATGGTGTCGGCGGCAGCAACGCGTTCGAGTACTACGACCTCGCAAGCCAAGCCGTCGCGCATCCCTGCCTGTGGGACGGCAGCGGTGGAACGGAGCCCTACTTCAACAACCGCCAGCTGCCCCTGTCGAGCGCGGGTCTTGGGCCGTTGTCGGGCAACGTGACCTTCACCCTCGACTGGACGATGCAGGACTGGACGGGCTCGGCCTTGCGCATCGCGTACCGGGCACCTGGCCTGGAAGGCTGGGAGCAGACCGGCCCCATCGAGCGCGGCACCGACCACATTGAGCCCATCGCCCTGGCCTCGCGCAACGCGACCGCCGACGCGGACGCCGAGGTCGTCTCCGACTGGTCGGTGTGGGTCTGCCTGCCGACGGACACCCTCGAGCCGGAGCAGCCGTTCGTCGGCTCCTTCCACGCCAAGGTCGTCTTCGTGCCGGACCCGGTCCTCGACACCGGACTGGCGCCGGCCGAGCTGGGCGACGAGCGGACGGCGCGCGGCGGCTAGTCCTCACCCAACCGGCTTTGTAGCAGCCCACGGTCGCCGCCTCGTGCGCGTCCTTGGCTTCACGGGCATGCCCGGCTCGGGCAAGTCGGAGGCCATGGAGGTCGCCAAGGCGCGCGGCCACCCGGTCGTCCGCATGGGGGACCTCATCTGGGAGGAGGTGGACCGGCAAGGCCTGCCGCGCGATGCCAAGAACGTCGGACAGGTCGCCAACGGCATGCGCGAGTCACACGGCAAGGACGTGTGGGCCAAGCGCACCGCGGAGCGCGTGCGCGAGATGGTGGCGCGGCCCGGCTCGAAGGTCGCGGGCGTCCTCATCGACGGCATCCGCAGCCAGGAGGAGGTCGAGACGCTGCGCCGCGAGATCGGCCACGACTTCCTTCTCGTCGCCATCCACACCGACCCGGACCACCGCTTCCAGCGCATGGTCCGCCGCGGCCGCGCCGACGACTCGAAGGACCCGACCGTCCTCAAGGCGCGCGACGAACGCGAGATGACGTGGGGCATCGCCCGCACCATCGCCTTGGCCGACGAGATGCTCGTCAACGACTCGACGCTTGAGGCGTTCCGGGCCAAGGTCGCGGCCCTGCTCGACCGCCTGGCCAAGCCGCAGTAGCGGC
>JAXDQQ010000150.1:0-2685 GCA_034667805.1 Thermoplasmata archaeon
CCGTGCATCTTCATGCTCGAGAACAACCAGTACGCCATCTCGGTCCCCTCCAGCAAGCAGAGCGCGTCGGAGAACTACGCCATCAAGGCCGCGGCTTACGGCATGCCCGGCATCCAGGTCGATGGCAACGACATCCTCGCCGTCTACAAGGTCACCAAGGAGGCCGTCGAGCGCGCCCGCAACGGCGAGGGCCCGACGCTCATCGAGCTGGTGACGTTCCGCATGGGCGCCCACAGCACCTCGGACGACCCGAGCCGCTACTGCCCGCCGGAACTGTTCAAGGAGTGGGCCGCCAAGGACCCGCTCAAGCGCTTCGAGGCCTACCTGCTCAAGGCCAAGGTCATCGACGCCGCCACCGTCGAGAAGACCGCCGCGGAGGCCGTCGCCGAGGTCGAGGCCGCCATCAAGGGCGCCGAGAAGAACGGCCCGCACCCGGACGTCGAGACCATGTTCGACGACGTCTACGAGCACATCCCCGACCTGCTCAAGGACCAGAGGGAGCAGATGATGCGCGACTACAAGGAACACGGCATCCCGGGGGCCCATTAGATGATGGAGCCGCACCTGCGCGGTCTCTTGGTCGGCATCTTCCTCGGCGTCGCGGTCGGCGGCGCCATCGCCGTCCAACCCCTCTATGGCTGGCCGTCGACGCTGGTCGTCCTGGTCCTCATCGGCGCACTAGGCTGGGCGGAGCACGTCTACTGGCACCGCAAGCCGGGGGCCGCCTGATGGACTTGAACGCCAAACTGTGGCTGACGGCGGGCCTGACGCTCGCGGTGAGCCTCCTCGGCTTCGTCATCGGCCAGGCCTTGGGTGACGGTGCCCGCATCGGCAGCGTCGCCATCGCCGTGGTCGTCTGCCTCGTCATGGCGGTCGTCACCAACCGGCGCGCGGAGGCCATCTGATGACCACCCTCACCCTCGTCCTTCTCATCGCTGGCGGCTGCTGCGTTGCCGGAGCCTGCTTCCTCGGAGGTCTCTAGAATGCCCACAATGACCCTCATCCAGGCCGTCACGCACACGCTCGACCAGGCCATGTCGCGCGACAACGACGTCGTCATCCTCGGCGAGGACGTCGGCAAGAACGGCGGCGTCTTCCGCGCCACGGACGGTCTCTGGGCCAAGTACGGCGACGCCCGCGTGCTCGACACGCCGCTCAACGAGTCGCTCATCATCGGCGCCGCCATCGGCATGGCCACCTACGGCCTGCGCCCCGTCCCCGAAATCCAGTTCCAGGACTTCATCTTCCCCGGCTTCGACCAATTGGTGTCGGAGGCGGCGAAGATCCGCTACCGCAGCGGCGGCCAATACCAGGTCCCGATGGTCGTCCGCACGCCCTATGGCGGCGGCATCCGCGGCGGCCACTACCACTCCCAGTCCGGTGAGGCCTACTTCGCGCACACGCCGGGCCTGACGGTGGTCATCCCGTCGACGCCGTACGACGCCAAGGGATTGCTGCACGCCAGCATCGCCTCCAACGACCCGGTCATCTTCATGGAGCCGAAGAAGATCTACCGCGCCGCCAAGGGCGAAGTCCCCGAGGAGTTCTACACCGTCCCGATCGGCAAGGCGAAGGTCGTCCGCGAAGGCACCGACGTCACCCTCGTCTCCTACGGCGCGATGCTGCCTCTTTGCGAGGCCGCCGCCGTCGGCGCCGAGAAGGCCGGCGTCAGCTGCGAGGTCATCGACCTGCGCACCATCAACCCGTGGGACCGCAAGACCGTCATCGACTCTGTGAAGAAGACTGGCCGTGCCGTCATCGTCAACGAGGCCCCCCTCACGGGCGGCTTCGCGAGCGAGGTCAGCGCCACCATCGCCGAGAACTGCATCGAGTACCTCGAGGCGCCCGTCAAGCGCGTCACGGGCTACGACACGCCGTTCCCGTACACGCTGGAGAACCTCTACATGCCCAACGGCAACAAGGTCCTCCACGCCATCGAGGAGACCATCAACTTCTGAGGCCCTGAGATGTCCAACTTCCAGTTCAAGTTGCCCGACATCGGGGAAGGCATCCAAGAGGGCGAGATCGTCCGCTGGATCAAGAAGGAGGGCGACCAGGTGAAGGAGGACGAGCCCGTCGTCGAGGTCATGACGGACAAGGCCACCGTCGAGCTCACCAGCCCGCGCAAGGGCAAGCTCGTGCGCTGCCACTTCCAGGAGGGCGACGTCGCCAAGGTCGGCCAGGTCATCCTGGAGATCGACGAGGGCGCCGTCGGCGCCTCGCCGAGCGAGCCCGAGCCCGCCAAATCCGAATCCAAGCCCGCCAAGGAGGCGCCGAAGGAGGCCCCCAAGGAGCAGAAGGAGGAGAAGACGCTCTTCGAGCTGCCCAAGGAGATGGCGGCCACGACGAAGAACATCACGCGCAACCGACCTGGCGCGTCCCCGCCTGCTCCCGCCCGAACCGCGGAACGCGCGGAACCCGCGGAACCCGCGGAACCAAGTGGATCCGCGCGGTCCGCGGGATCCGCGGTTGCGTCGGGCGCGAAGGCCACCGCGGCCCCGGCCGTGCGGCGCTACGCCCGCGAGAAGGGCGTCGACCTGGCGTCGGTGCCCGCCACCGGCCCGAACGGCCGCGTGATGCGCGACGACGTGGACAAGGTGCTCGCCGGCGGCGCCACGCGCCCAGCGGCGGCCCACCACGAGTCCGGGCCGATGCCGGCCGCGCCCGCAGGTGGCGCGCGCTTCA
>JAXDQQ010000151.1:0-4385 GCA_034667805.1 Thermoplasmata archaeon
TCGGGACCGGCTTCGACATCGAGCTCGGCGGCCACGGCGTCCTCGTGGTCCTCGTCTCCATCTCCCCGCCACCCTTGGTCCCCATGGACATCGTGGTCACCGATCCCGCCGGCACGGATTATGCGGGGACGGTCCCCGCGTCGGTCGGCACCGGACTCGACTCGTCGACCAGCGTGATCCTCAATGCCATCCCCACGGGGACGTACGGAGTCTCCGTCTCCGCCGACTTGGCCGTCGCGAACAGCTGGGAGATCTCCTGGTGCACGGATGGCCAGGCGTTCATCCCGCAAGGAAGCCGGGCCTGCGACCACCTGCCGGCTTCCGCCGCCCGGGCGTCCGTGGGCCACGCCGCAGATTCCCTGTGGGAAACCCTTTCCCCGGCCGCCCGCTCGCCGTGGGCGTGAGCGACGCCGCGGACCAGGACCGCTACGCCCCGCATTCCATCTGCTTCGGCTGCGGACCCGCGAACAAGAAGGGCCTGCACATCAAGAGCCACTGGGAAGGCGACCCCAAGAAGACCGGCGACGCCGCGGCCGGCGCAGGCCGGTTCGTCATGTCCTTCACGCCCGAGGAGCACCACCAGGCCTTCCCCGGCGTCATCAACGGCGGCATCCTTGGCACCCTGCTCGACTGCCACAGCAACTGGTGCGCCGCGACGGGCCTCATGCACAAGCACGGCTGGGCCAAGCCCGAGTGCACGGTGACCGCGGACTTCCACGTCAAGCTGCGCCGGCCGACGCCGTACGGCAAGCCCTTGCGCCTCGAGGCGAGGATCGAGTCGATCTCGGAGGACCGCGCGCAGATCCACTGCGACGTCCTGTGCGACGGCAAGGTCACGGCCACCTGCGATGGCCTCTTCGTGGCCGTCAAGGAAGGCCACCCCGCATGGCACCGGTGGGGCTGAGGCTTGCCGGCCGCCAAGCCGCGCAAGACCGCCAAGGGCAAGGCGCCGGCCAAGAAGGCGGCTGCGAAGAAGTCGGTGAAGCCTGCCGCCAGGGCGCCGGCCCGCGCCAAGCCGAAGCCGGCCACGCGGCCCGAGGCGGGCGCCGCTCCTGCGGGACCGGCCACGTGGATCGTCGAACCCGGGCCCTCCGCGCCGGCGCAGGGCTCCGCCCCTTCGCGTGCTTGGCCGATGGCCGCCGCCCCGGCGCAGCCGGCGTTCGACCTGGCGACGGGCCAATGGTTGCCGGTGGCCCAGGCAAGCGCCCCCGCGGCCTTGCCGCCGGAGGCGACGCGAAAGGGCACGGCACGGTACGTCCTGCTCACCATCCTCCTTTGGTTCGACCTCGTCCTGCTGGCCCTCTTCGTCCTCATCGCGATGGTCACCGGGGCCATCCTTCTCTTCGCGCCCGACTCCGCCGCCGCCGACGAGGTCCGCAAACTCCTGGAGGGCGGCAGCAAGGAGGGCCTCGTCCTCAACACGCTCCTCACGTTCGTGATGTTCGGCGTGATCCCGTTCCTCTGGGTGCTGGGGACGCGGCAGCAAGCGAAGGAAGGCACGAAGCGGTTCCTCCACCTGCATGAGCCCGCCAAGGGGATGCTGCGCGGCATCGGACTTGCCGTCGTCCTCCTCTTCTCCGTGGCCGTGCTCATCTCGGTCTACACCATCGGCAACGAGGGCGTGGACGGGCTCACCCACCCGAGCGACGAGCCGAATCCCGCGGTGCAGGACATCCTCGACAACCTGAGCTGGCCCATCGCGGTCCTCGTCGCCCTGTGCGCCGGCGTGGGGGAGGAGGTCTTCTTCCGCGGCTTCCTGCAGCGCTACCTCGGCGTCTGGGGCCAAGGCATCCTGTTCGGCCTGGCGCATGCCACGGGAGGATACGTGCCGCAAGTGCTCTTCGCGCTGGGCATGGGCGTCCTCTTCGGCTTCCTGGTCAAGCGCGGCTGGTCGCTGTGGACGCTCATCACCGCCCACTTCCTCTACGACTTCACGCTGCTTGCGCTGGCCTTGGTCGCGCCGGGGTTCGGCTAGATGTTCCGCCTGGTCGACCACACCGCCGACCTGGCCATCGAGGCGCAGGCCGCCACGCGCGAGGCCGTCCTCGAGGAGGCGGCGCTCGGCCTGACCGCCGTCTTGACGGGCAAGCCGTATCCGCACGAGATCGCCCGCCTGGGGCGGCCGGACCGCGAGGTGTCCTTCCGCGTCGATGCCCCCGACGAGGCGGCGCTCGTCGTCGCGTTCCTCTCGGAGCTCTTGTGGCTGCATGAGTCCGAGGACCTTCTGTGGCTCGGTGGCGGTGTCGAGATCACCACGCTTCCCGACGGGTCGCTGCGTCTCGGCGCGCACGGCAACGCGGTCGTGCACGACCCCGTGCGCCACGGCCGTGGCGTCGAGGTCAAGGCCGTGACCTACCACGGCCTGCGCTTCGGGCGCGAGACCGGCGCGGGCGCCGGCTGGGGGCTCTGGGTGCTCCTCGACATCTAGGGGCTCCGCCCCCCGCCCCGCCCGGGGACCGCCGGTCCCCCGGACCCCCTTGGCTGTTTTGACAGCTTCAAGACCAGGGACCCGGTGCCAACGCATGGACCGCCTGCGCCTCGGCCTCATCCTCCTCGCCGTGGCTTACGTGGCTTGGCTGGTCGCCGTGCTGGCCAACGGCTACGAAGGCTACACGCTCGCGCTCGTCGTCGCGCTGGCGGGCTCGGCGCTGGCCGCTTGGGCCGTGCCGGAGGGCCGCCGCATCCTCGGCGTCATCAGCTTCGTCGCGGCTGCACTCGGCATCTGCCTGTTCTACGACTTCTCGTTCTTCGAAGGCCTGCCCAGCACGGCCGGCGCCATCGTCGTCGCCGGCTCCTTGCTGTCGGCCGCCGGCGCCGCCCTCGGCCACCGTGCCTTGCTCCCCATCGGGTTGGGGGTCACGGCCCTCGGAGCGTTCCTTTGGATCGTCGCCGACGGCACGTCCGGCCTCGAATGGCAGGTCGGCAACGTCCTCGCCTTCGCCGGCGCCACCCTGGCCGCCCTGGGAGCGGCGACGCGCGAGGCCCCGGCGTGAAACGCACGGTCCCCCGCCTCGACGGCCCGGCGAAGGCCGTGGCGCGCGGCGAGCTCATCGGGCTCGCGGCCGCCATCGTCGAGTCCGCCGACAAGGGCCTCGTCGGCCTGGCCGGCGAGGTCGTCGACGAGACGCTGCGCACCCTCAGCCTGCGCCGCGCCGACGGCACCATCGTGCGCGTCGGCAAGCGCGAGTCCACCTTCGAGTTCGCCACCGCGAAGGGAACGGTGCGGGTCGTCGGGGCGGCGATGGAATTCCGTCCTGAAGACAGGACGAAGAAAGTCCGTTGAGCCGCGCCGGCCCATACCGAGAAAGGCATGGACTGCCAAGCGTAGCGGTGCGGGAATGGCAATCGTCTCCGCGACGCGTGTGCGCGTCCGTTCGCTCCTCTTCCTGCCGGGCTTCCTGCTGGCCTCCGGCCGGGCGAGCCGCCAGGCCGCTTCGGCGCCGGGGTTCCGCAGGGGCCAGCTCGTCGTCGACCATGGGCGGACCTTCTGGACCGTCACGCTGTGGGACGATGCGGCCTCGATGGAGGCGTTCCACGGCGCCGATGCCCAGGAGGCCGTGCCAGGGATGACTTTGTGGTACGACGAGGCCGCGACGGCCCGCTGGGAGCAGGGGTCGGACGCGTTGCCCGACCCCGAGGAACTTGGGCAGCGGATGGTCGCGGCCGCCCGCTTCGTCGAGCTGCCCAACGCCAGCCGCGCGCATGCGGCGGGCTCCGGTCCGATGCCGCCGCGGCCGTACACCATCCAGGCCATCAAGCGACGCTAGGACGGCGCTGCCTCTCGCACAGCCGTCAGTGCGTTGGCGCGGCGCCCTGCGCCGGCGCGTCGTCCACCGTCGAGCTGAGGCCGAGCGCGCCGACGGCCGAGGCCGTGATGGCGAACAGCGCGCCCACGAGGAAGGCCGCGTGGTAGCCGCCGTTGAGCGCCGCGAGGGCGTCGCGGCCTGCTGCGAGGAGGGCGGCGCTGCGCGAGGCCGCCAGGCTTGCGAGCACCGCAAGGCCAAGCGCCCCGCCCATCATGAACGACGTGTTGACCACGCCCGAGGCGAGGCCCGAATCCTCGGGGGCGACGTCGTTCATCGCGGCGAGGAACACCGGGTTGAACGCCATGCCGGCGCCGAAGCCGAGCAGGACCATGCCGGGCAGGACGTCGACGAGGTAGGTGCCATCGAGCGGAGCGCGTGTGAAGAGCAGGAGTCCGACCGCGGCGAGCCCGAGGCCCAGCGACATGGGCAGGCGGATGCCGAAGCGCGTCACCACCCGCTCGGACAGGCCGAACGAGAACGCCGCCATGATCAGGTTCGACGGCAGGAACGCCAACCCGACCTGCAGCGGGCTGTAGCCGAGGACGCCCTGCATGTAGAGGGCCGACATGAAGAACCAGG
>JAXDQQ010000152.1:0-2680 GCA_034667805.1 Thermoplasmata archaeon
CCGCTTCGTCCCGCCGCAGCCCTTCGCCGACGCCGCCCGGACCATCGCGGCCGCCGACATCATGGCCATCCCGCAGTCGGACACGCCGGCCACGCGCGCCCAGCTGCCGGCGAAGCTGTTCGACGCGATGGCCATGGCCAAGCCCATCGTCGCCAGCGCCGTCTCCGACATCCCGGCGATCCTCGAAGGCTGCGGCGTCGTCGTCCCGCCAGACCAGCCCGTCGCGCTGCGAGCGGCCTTGGAGCGGCTTGCCGGCGACCCCGACTTGGGCGCGCGCCTCGGCAAGGCCGCACGGCAGGCCTGCATCGAGCGCTACAGCCTGCCCGCCGCCCGCCGGGTCCTCCTGCCCCTCGTCCAGGCCGCCATCGGTGACCCGCCGCGGGCGCCCGCCACAGAGTTTTGAGGCGGCCGGCGCTCGGCGGGACGCATGGAGGACCAGGCCCGCCCGCCCGTCTCGGTGATCATCCCGGTCTACAACGACCTGCAGAACCTGCGGCGCTGCCTGCAGCACTTGCGCCGCCAGACGTGGCCGGCGGACCGCCGCGAGGTCCTGGTGGTGGACAACGGCAGCGCCGAGGACCTGTCCCCCTTGAAGGCGGAGTTCCCCGAAGTGCGCTGGTTCGCGGAACCGGCGCCCGGGTCCTACGCGGCCCGCAACCTGGCCATCCCGCAGGCAAGCCACGACATACTGGCCTTCATCGACTCCGACTGCTTCGCGGTCCCCGGATGGATGGAGGAAGGCGTGGGCCATCTTCTCGGCCCGCCGGCCGTCGACGTCGTCGGCGGCAGCGTCCGGACCTTCGCCAAGGACCCCAAGCACCCGACGTGGGCGGAGACCTTCGAGCTGCGCTACGCCTTCCCGATGGAGACCTACGTCAAGCGCGACCGCTTCGCCGGCGCCGGCAACCTGTTCACGACCAAGGCGGTCTTCGACCGCGTCGGCCTGTTCCGCGCCGACCTCAAGTCGGGCGGCGACCGCGAATGGGGCAACCGCGCGGTGGACGCCGGCATGACGCTGGAGTACGAGCCGGCGGCCTGCGTCGAGCACGCGGCGCGCGATTCCATGAAGGAGCTGTGGATCAAGCGCCGCCGCACCCTGCACGGCTCGGTGCAGGCCGGCAAGAAACCGGCCATCCAAGGGCCGCGCAAGGCCTTCGCCCGCTGGGCGCTCAACGAGCTGGTCATGCCGCCGTTCGAGTACCGCTCCCTGAAGCGCAACAGCCCCGGCCTGGGGGCCACGACGCGGCTCAAGATCCTCGCGGTCGCGACGGTCCTGCGCTACCGCGGCCTCGCCGAGGCGATCCGCATCCGCCGCGGCACGGCCGGGGCCGCGCCGCGCCGCTAGCTCCGACCAAGTGCGAGGCAAAAGCAATAGGCGCCGTCCGTGCGGCCGGCCGGGGCGCGCGGCGCAAGGTCTTACATGCGACGGACGTCAACGCCGGGCATGGGTCCGACGAAGGGCAACACCCCCCTCGTGAGCGTCGTCATCCCGACGTACAATTCGGACCCGGTCCTGGTGCTCTGCTTGGAGGCCTTGGCCCGGCAGACCTACCCCGCCGACCGCACCGAGGTCCTGGTCGTCGACAACGGCAGCACGGAGACGGACGCCGCGATGCGGGCCCGGTTCCCGCAGGTGCGCTGGCTTTCCGAGCCGCAGCCCGGCTCGTACGCGGCCCGCAACCGCGGCCTGCGCGAGGCGAAAGGCGACGTCCTGGCGTTCACCGACGCCGACTGCCTGCCCGCGCCGGACTGGCTGGAGCGCGGCGTCGCCGCGTTGCAGGCCGACCCTGGTCTCGGGATGGTCGCAGGCCACGTCGAGCTGTTCCCCCGCGACCCCCGCCATCCCACGGGAGCGGAACTGTGGGACATGCAGTACGGCCTCAACCCCCGGCAATACCTCGAGGAGATGCACTTCGGGGCGACGGCCAACCTCTTCACGCGGCCGGACGTCGTCGCGGCCGTCGGGCCGTTCGACGCCACGCTCAAGTCGAGCGGCGACCGCGAGTGGGGCGAACGCGCCTGGGCCGCAGGCGTCCGGCAGGCGTTCCGCGCGGACGTCCACGTCAAGCATCCCGCGCGCGTCGGCCTGCGGGCGCTGGCCGCGAAGACGCGCCGCATCCGGGGTGGCTACGCCGACCGCGGCCACCTCCCTCGTGGCTGGCCGCTGGCCAGGCGCTGGATCGCGCACGCCTTGCCCCCGGCGCGCATCCTGCCGGCCACCCGCCGCATCGGGGGCCAGCATGGCGCGACCGCCGCCATCCGGTTCTATGGCGCGTACTACTATCGGCGTCTGGTCCTCGTGGCGGAAGAGGTCCGCCTGGCGATGGGGGGCACGTCGCGGCGATGAGCCCGGCAAGCCCGGCCTCGGTCTCGGTCTCGGTCATCCTGCCGGTGCGCAACCGGGCGATCCTCGTCGAGGCGGCAGCCCGTTCCGTGCTGGACCAGAAGTGGACCGACCTGGAGCTGATCGTCGTCGACGGCGGCAGCACCGATGGCACGGTCGCCGTCCTGCACCGCCTGGCCGCCTCCGACGCACGCGTCCGGCTCTTGCTGCACGACAAGGCGGAGGGCGTGTCCGCGGCGCGCAACGCCGGCGCGCGGCTGGCCCGCGGCCGGCTGCTCGCGTTCCAGGACTCGGACGACTCCTGGCGCCCGGAGACCCTCGCGCGCCAGGTGGCTG
>JAXDQQ010000153.1:0-3087 GCA_034667805.1 Thermoplasmata archaeon
CACGCGGCGGCGACGCGCCCTGCTGATAAGAGAGGACCGGAGGGAGGTGAAGGGACCGGCACCCAACCGGGCCTGGCGCAACGGCATGGCCCCGGCTCGGACGGCCGGACGAAAGCCCGGCGCGGACGGGCGCTGGCCCAGGCGACGAGCGACGCCGACGACCAGGCCACGGATTGCACGGAGGCCACGGAATTTTCCGTGCGATCGGTGGAATCCGTGGCCACGTCGGCCGTTGTGGTCGCTACGGCAGGCGCGTGCCCAGCAGCGTGCCGCCGACCTGGACGCCGACGGCGGCGCGGGCGCGCAGGTAGCTGTCGAAGCGGCCTTCCGGCCCGTTGCAGGGCGCCGAGTGGTACGGCGTGTCGTCGTTGCAGTTGTCGACGTACGCCACCCAGACCTGGCCGGTGAGCGGGTTGACGTCGATGTCGAGGAAGTCGTACATCCCGCCGCCGTTGACCTGGCAGCGGCCGGCGCACGACCCGCGCATGACGGGGTCGTCGGCGGGATGGGCGGTGACCGTGGCGAAGACCGGAGAATCCGAGAGGGCGTCGAGGCTGAAGCCGACGTAGGTGTTCCACGTCGCGTTCTCGCGCTCGGCCGGGTGCAGGAGCGGGCATTGGCGGTTCGGCGTCATCGGGTCGTTGTCGTTGCACGGCTCGCGCTCGTCGAGGTGGCGTCCGACCGGCGTCGTGGATCCGACGTAGAGGAAGGCGATCTTGCCCTCCTCGCCGGCGACGATGCTGGGGAACTTCGCGGTGGTGACGCCGGGGGCGGTGACGTTCATCGGCTCGCTCCAGGTGCGGCCGTCGTCGCGGCTGACCGACAGGCGGGGCAGCGTGTCGCCGTCGAGGAAGAAGTAGTACACGTTGCCGGCGCGGTCGGTGCTGACGATGGCCTCGTGGCCGTCGATGCCGTAGGAATCGGAGAGCCGGACGACCTCCCAGGTCAGCCCGTTGTCCTCGCTGCGCGCGACGGTGGGGATGCCGCACTGGCCCTTGGGCAGGAACACGGTGCCCGTCGCCTCGGAGGCGTGGCCGTGGCCGTGCAGGCCGCCGCACAGGGGGGACTGGGGGTTGTCGGTGCGCGGCTCGACGCCGGGGAACGCCGAGGTCGCGCCGGAGAAGGTGAGCCCGCCGTCGAGGCTGTGCGTGCACGAGGAGGAGGCGATCTGGTTGACGCAGAAGTAGACGATGCGGCCAGGGTAGAGGGGCGTCGCAACGAGCGTCGTGGCCGGGCCGGAGAACAGGGTCTGGTGGTCGTCGACCGGCAGGCCGCAGCAAGCCGGGTTGGACATCCAGGTCTGCGCGCCGTCGTCGCTCCAACTCAGGAAGCCGCCGGCGGCCAGGTTGAGGTCGATGTTGAACAACCGCCCGGTGACCGGGTCGGCGTAGACGTACGGGTCGAGGCTGGTCGGGGCGGCGCGGACCTGGCCCAGGTTGCCCAGCGTCGGCGTGGCGTCCGTCCAGTTGCGCCCCTCGTCGGAGCTGCGCATGACGCGCGTGCTCGCGAGGTTCGTGGCGCCGGCGGGCACGTCGAAGGCGATGGACGGGTAGATGGCGACGCCGTCGCGGTCGATGGCGATGGTGGGCTCGCCTCCGCCGCGCTCGGCGACGTAGTGCTCGGCCAGCACGGGGATCTCGCCCGGGTAGGCCGACATCGGCAGCACGCGGGCGTCGGGGCCGTGGACGACGGGCGTCACGATGGGCGCGTACATCTCGGCCGGCGTGGGAGGCGTCGGCTCGGCCCCGCCCGAGTCCCTGGAGCCGGAGCAGCCGGCGAAGAGGGCGGCGATGAAGACCAAGGCCACCAGGAGGTTGCGCATGGGCGCGGCGACTTTTGGGAGGGTTATGGAGTTTGTCGCTTCAGCGAAGCCCGAGCAGCGCCAACAGGGCCAGGCTGCCGAGGACGACGGCCATGACGACGACGAGCGGAAGCACGTTTGTGCGCATCCATAGGCCGAACGTGAGCCGGTCGCCGGGCACCACGGTCATGCGTCACCGGTTGGCTTCGCGCTCATCCTGGCTCTTGCGCATGCGCTCGGCGACCTGCTTCAGGACCTGCTCCTTGCTGCCCTTCTTGGCGACTAGGACGCGGCCCGACTTCTCGTACGGGATGGAGGGGTGGACGGCCTTCTCCTCCAGCTGCGGTTCCAGGCCCAGCTTGCGAGCGGCGGTCTCGATCCAAGGGGCATCGGGCGCGCGGACGGCGACGGCCTCAGGCACACGGCGGCCGTCGGCGCGGCTGCGCTCGCGGTCGAAGTAGGCGGGCCACAGGACGAACTTGTCGAGACCCTTGGAGACCATGGACGTGGAAGGGGAGGCGACGGCGCACGAAAACGCTGCGCCTAGCGGTGACCAGGCGCGGCTGGCAGGGGAAAGCCGCGGAGAACGCGGAGGTCGCGGAGTCGTCTTGGTCCTCCGCGAACTCCGCGCTCTCCGCGTGTGCTCCTGCTGCCGCAAGGTTCCAACGCCAGCCGATTCGACCTTGCTGCCGCTAGACTCCGACTGGAGGCGAGCGACTCTATTGGACCAGGACGCCGCTCAACGCGCCGGACTGGCCGGGGCGCGAGGTGACCTTGGCCTTGCCCTTGTCGGTGTCGACGACGGCGCCCTTGGTCAGGATGTTGCGGCGGACGTAGTGGATGTTGGCCGGGTTCTCGGTCACCGTCTTGATGGTGGCCTTCGAGGTCTTGCCGGTCTTGGAGTCCGTCACGTTGATGGTGTTCGTCGCCAGGAGCTTGACCTTCTGGGACTTGCCGCGGGCGCGGATGAGCTTCTGCGAGTGCTCGCCGAGCTTGGTCTCGGCGTCCTCGGGGGCGACCTCGAAGCGGAGCTTCTTGCGGGCGCGGATGAGGCGGCCACCGGACGACTTGCGAGTGGAGAGGCCTTGCCAGAGGGACATCAGGACACCTGTTGGCTCGGCCGACAGGAAAGGGGTATTTAGACGTTGATGGGGCGCGTCAAGGGTCGCCGCGGGAGTCGGGCTCCAGGATGGCGGCCTCCGGGAAACCGGCGGCCCGGAGGACCCGGAGGGCGTCCTCGGGGTCGGCGACGCGGGCCGTGAACACCTCCCCCTGCAGGTGGAGGG
>JAXDQQ010000154.1:0-4825 GCA_034667805.1 Thermoplasmata archaeon
CGTAGTTGCCCCAGCTCCGCAGCGTGAGAGGGACCCAGGCGCCGCCGTCGTCCCGCGAGGAGACCTGCTTGGCGTCGGGCGCGAAGAAGCCGCCCAGGGCGACCTCGACCCACCATTCGTTGCCGCCCTTGTGGTCGAAGGAGAGCCCCTGGCCGCCGCCACCCTCGGGGGGCTGCTGGTGGTCCGCCGTGACAAGGGGGGGAAGGCCGCACAACGCCAAGGCTAGGAGCAACGCACCCACGCGCATGGACCGGACAGAACGGACCAACCGCCAAAGAGCGTGTGCTTGCGGCCGCCAACAATGTCCTCCCACGGCGGTGTCGGCGCCAGCGATGGCCCTCCCGGTCTCGGGCCTTCCCTCCTGGAATGAGCCCCCACCGCCACCCCAACCCTCAAAGCCACCCCTTTCCTGGCCGCCAGTGGAAGCGACGCCCCGCCGCGTGGGCCGCTCAAGTCTCCTAGGCCTTCCAGGCCGACGAGCAAATGGCCGAAGGACGCCTTGCTGTCCTGAGGCCCGGACG
Organism: Thermoplasmata archaeon; assembly: GCA_034667805.1. Taxonomy (GTDB): domain Archaea; phylum Thermoplasmatota; class E2; order JACPAO01; family JAHFTW01; genus JAHFTW01. The sequence continues at coordinate 522 of JAXDQQ010000154.1, forward strand.
CGGCAAGTGAACCATGTCCCATCCCCCCCAGAAAGACGTCCAGCTCAAGGTCGACCCCACCCGCCAGAAGGCCGTGGACCTCAAGGTCACCTTCGACGACCTCAAGCTCAGCCCCACCACCCTGGCGGCGCTCGACAAGCTCGGCTTCGAGCACCCGACGCCCATCCAGGAGAAGACCATCCCGCTGCTCCTCCAGGGCAAGGACGTAATCGGCCAGGCCCGCACGGGCACCGGCAAGACAGCGGCCTTCGGCCTGCCCATCATCGAGACGTACAAGCCCGAGCTCAAGCACGTCCAGGCCCTGATCCTGGCCCCGACGCGCGAGCTGGCCCTGCAGATCACGGAGGAGCTGCGCAATTACGCCCGCGGCCGCGACTTCCGTGACATCTGCATCTACGGCGGCACCGCCTACGAGGGCCAGGAGAACGCCCTGAAGGAGGGCGTCCACGTCGTCGTCGGCACCCCCGGCCGCATCATGGACCTCATGGAGCGCGGCAGCCTCGACCTGTCGCAGACCAGCCTCCTGGTCCTCGACGAGGCCGACCGCATGCTCGACATGGGCTTCCTGCCCGACGTCGAGAAGATCCTCAAGTCCATGCCGGGCAAACACCACCGGCAGACCCTCCTGTTCTCGGCGACGATGCCGGAGGAGATCAAGGGGCTCACGCGCCGCTTCATGGTGCAGCCGGCCCTGATCCGCGTCTCGGCCGACGAGCTCACGGTCCCCGAGATCGACCAGGTGTACTACCAGGTCGGCCGCCGCAACAAGCACTGGGCCCTCACCCGCGTCCTCGACAACGAGCCCGGCCAGGACCTCGTGCTGGTCTTCTGCGCGACGAAGATGATGTGCGACCGCCTCGTCGAGGACCTCAACCGCTGGGGCTACAGCGCCGAGGCGCTGCACGGCGACCTGCCGCAGAACAAGCGCGAGCGCGTCCTCGAGCAGTTCTCCCGCGGCGAGGTCAAGATCCTCGTCGCCACCGACGTCGCGGCGCGCGGCCTCGACATCGACCGCATCACCCACGTCGTCAACTGGGACCTGCCCGAGATCGAGCCCGAGGCCTACGTGCACCGCATCGGCCGCACGGGCCGCGCCGGCCGCAAGGGCAAGGCCATCGCCTTCGTCAGCCTCGACGACAAGCCGCTCCTCAAGCGCGTCGAGATGCTCATCGGCCGCGAGATCCCCCTCGGCGAGCCGCCGGCGTCGAAGGACGGCAAGGCCGACAAGGTCGAGCGCAAGACCGACTGGGACGAGCTCTCCGACAAGTACGGCAAGATCCACGTCCGCGTCAACGCGGGCAAGGAGGACGGCCTCACCTCGTTCAAGCTGCACCAGATCGTGCAGCGCGCCACGCGCCTGCCGGACCACGCCATCCAGGACATCATCGTCCACCGCCACGAGGCCGGCTTCACCGTCCCGAAGGACTCCGCGCTGTCGGCCCGCGACGGCCTGAAGCGCTCGAAGGTCGGCTCCTGGCAGATGGACGCCGAGTTCGAGGACAAGGAGACGACGGTCCGCACCGCCTGATTCAGCGGATCCGCTCCGCGGCCTCGCTCCTCTGGATTCGGCGGATTTGAAGCTCGTTCCATCCCGGAACGTTCTAACCCGGTTCGGCCGCTGGAATCAGCGTGCCTGCGAGTTCGCCGAAGGCCAAGGGCAAGAAGGCGGGCACCTCCAAATCCGGCAAATCCAAGCCCACGGCCAATCCGTCAAATCGCCAGAGGGCACACGCCACCGTCATCGGACAGGACAAGGCGGGCGTCATCGCGAAGATCTGCGCCTTCCTGTTCGAGAACGGCGGCAACATCGAGGAGCTCGACCAGCACGTCACCCGCGGCCTGTTCACCATGCACCTCGAGGTGTCGTGGCCGCAGGGCGGCCGCAAGGCTTCCGAGATGCAGGCCGGCCTGCAAGCGGTCGTCGGAAAGCTCGGCATGGAGCTCGAGTTCCGCCCGGTGACCGGAGCCAGCGACGGGCCGACGCGCCTAGGGTTGCTGGTCACTCGTGAGGAGCATGCCCCGCGGGCGGTGCTGGAGGCCTGCCGTGACGGGGCATTGGACTGCGAGGTCGCCGTCGTGCTCGGGAACCACGACGCGCTGCGCGGCCTTGCGAAGGAGTTCGGCGTCCCGTTCCAACACGTGCCCGACCAGGACAAGCCGGAGCACGAGGCGGCGCTGCTGCGCCAGCTCAAGGACCACGGCGTGGACCTCGTCGTCCTGGCGCGCTACATGCGCATCCTCAGCCCGAACTTCGTGTGGCGCTTCCCCAACCGCATCCTGAACATCCATCCAAGCCTGTTGCCGGCGTTCCCCGGGGCCGTCCCCTATCGCCAGGCTCTCCAGCGCGGCGTGCGCGTGGCGGGCGTCACGGCACACTTGGTCACGGTCGACCTTGACCAGGGGCCGATCCTCGCGCAGGAGTCCTTCAACGTGGGGGCCGCCGACGAACTGGCGGAGGTGGTCAAGCGGGGCCGCGACCTCGAGGCCAAGGTGCTGGTGGACGCCGTCCGCCTCTGGGACGCCGGCACGCTCGAGGTCGGCTGGGGTCGGACGTGGGCCAAGGACTAGCCTCGTCGCGTGGACTCCTTGCTGTGGTGCAGGGCACCCCAGTCTGGCCGAATCCAGGTCGACGAGGTCGCGGAGCGTTCTGCGGAATCTGCGATTCAACCCGGAACCCTTCTAACCCCGGTTTCCCGTGGAACCCCCGGATGGGACTAGCCGCGGCTCCGGGGAGGGTCTGAGCATGACCTTCGACAAGCGCACCCTCGTCTTGCCCGAAGGCGCCGTCTTCGAGGAGCGCACCCTCGCCACGCAAGGCGACCTCGTCCTCGGCGACCACGTGCGCTGCGGCTACGGCCTGCGCACCGCCGGCCGCGTCTTCCTCGGCCGGGGCGTCGAGCTCAAGGGCGACATCCAGTGCGGCGGCGACCTGCGCGCCGACACCTCGACGCACATCGAGGGCTCGGCCCGCGTCGGCGCTTCCGGCTTCCTCGGCGAGCGCTGCTTCGTGCAAGGCGACCTCGAGGTGGAGGCCGACCTCGACGTCGGCGACGACGTGCGCGTCGGCGGCCGCCTGCAGGCCAAGGGCTGGGTCAACAAGCGCGACCCCGTCCCCATGGTCCTCTACATCTTCCTCTACCTGCTCGAGCTCATGCGCCTCGGCCACTCCGACGAGGTCGAGAAGCTCCTCAAGGACCTCGAGGAGGCCGACGCCGACATCGCCGTCGCCGACGGCTTCCTCTTCGTCCCCGACAACTCCGTGCTGGAGGCGACGAGCCTGGACATCCACGGCAACCTCGACGCGCAAAAGGGCGTGCGCATCCTCGGCAACGCGATGGTGCGCGGCCACGTCCGCCTCGGCGAGGCCGTGCGCGTCTTCGGCGCCGTGCGCGCCGACGGCGACGTCGAGCTCCGCCCCGGCGCCGAGGTGCAAGGGGACCTGGTGGCCGGCGGCGAGGTCGTCGTCGGCGAGGGCTGCACGATCCTCGGCAGCCTGCACGGCCGCACCGTCGTGCTCTACCCCGGCGCCACCATCGACGGCAAGGTCGTCGCCGCCGAGGGCGTCACGTTCCGCACCGAGGCGCAGGCCAAGGCTGCCGCGACCGCCGAGGCCGCGGTCGAGACGTTCGCCGTCACGAAGTCGGCGGACCTGGCGGACCTGTTGGGCTAGGTCGGCCCCCTGCCGGAAGCGCCATCCTCATCTTCAGGCAAGCCTGCTTGTGGGGCACTATGCCCTCGTTCCAGGACACCGTGCTGGTCATCGGCGACGGCCCGACCGGGCTGAGCGCGGCCCTGTTCCTGACGAAGTCGGGGGTCGGCTGCCACGTCCTTGGCGAGGGCGCGACGCCGGTCAACAAGGCCATCCTCCACAACTACCTGGGCGTCGACGGCATGCTCGGCCCGAACTTCATGGAGCACGCCCGCCTCCAGGCCGAAGGGTCCGGCGCCCACCTGCACCGGCAGAAGGTCACGCGCGTCGAGCGGACCGCCAACGGGTTCGCCGCCGACACCGCCGAGGGCAACCGGTTCGAGGCGCAGTATCTCGTCCTGGCCAACGGCCGCGACCCGACCTTCGCGCGTTCCCTGGCCGCCTCGACGAAGGACGACGTCGTCACGATCGACCTCAACGGCCGCACCGACGTGGACCGCCTCTACGCCGGCGGCTGGGTTGCCCGCGGGCACAAGGTCCAGGTCGCCATCTCCGTCGGGGACGGCGCCGCCATCGCCCTCGACATCCTGAGCGCCATCAAGGGCAAGCCGTTCCACGACTTCGACGTCCTGCCGGCCTCCACCGCGGACACCGC
>JAXDQQ010000155.1:0-3631 GCA_034667805.1 Thermoplasmata archaeon
TGCACCTCAACGGCCTCTTCCTCGCCACCGGCTCGCAGCACGTCGACTGCCCGACACTGGTCGACCACGCGGTGCCGCACACCACGAGCCGCGAGCTCTACAAGGGCGTCCTCGACGGCCGCTCGCACGGCGTCTTCCTGGGTTCGGTCAAGGTCCGCGCCGACGCGCAGAAGACGGACTCGCAGCAGACGAACCGCAACCTGATCCTGTCGAGCGGCGCGCTGATGGACACGACGCCGCAGCTGGAGATCCACGCCGACGACGTCAAGTGCGCCCATGGCAGCACCATCGGCCAGCTCTCCAAGGACGCGCTCTTCTTCCTGCGCAGCCGCGGCATCGGGGAGGAGGAGGCGCGGCTCGTCTTGACGAAAGGCTTCGCGCACGAGGTCCTGGAGCGCTTCCCGGAGTCCATCCGCCCGCTGGCCGACGGCCTGCTCGAGCAGTGGTTCGCCTGCCGCAAGACGTGGGGCGTGCAGTGATGGCCAAGCGGGATGCCGCACCGGGGCAGGAGAAGACGCAGAGAGCGCAGAGTGCGCAGAGAACCGACCGCTCTGCGGTCTCGGCGCTCTCTGCGGCTGCCCTTGCTGGGGGCAAACGGCTTGATGCCACCAAGCTGCGCCGCGACTTCCCTGCGCTCGCCCAGCTCGTGCACGGCAAGCCTTTGGTCTACCTCGACAACGCGGCGACGTCGCAGAAGCCCCGCCAGGTCCTCGACGCCATGGCGCACTTCTACGAGGCGGACAACTCCAACGTCCACCGCGGCGTCCACCTGCTCTCCGAGCGCGCCACGAAGTCCTACGAGTCGGCCCGCGACAAGGTGCAGGCGTTCATCCACGCGAAGAGCCGCGAGGAGGTCGTCTTCACGCGCGGCACGACGGAGGCCATCAACCTGGTGGCCAACTCGTTCCTGCGCCCGCGCCTCAAGGCCGGCGACGAGGTCCTCGTCTCGGGGATGGAGCACCACTCCAACATCGTCCCCTGGCAGCTGGCCTGCGAGGCCACCGGCGCGAAGCTCAAGGTCATCCCCATCACCGACTCCGGCGAGCTGCGCATGGACGAGTGCGCCAAGCTTCTCGGCCCGCGCACCAAGCTCGTCGCCGTCGGCCACGTCTCCAACGCCCTCGGCACCGTGAACCCGGTCGAGGAGATCGTCCGCCTCGCGCACGCCAAGGAGATCCCGGTCCTCATCGACGGCGCGCAAGCCGTCCCGCACATGAAGGTCGACGTCCAGGACATCGGCTGCGACTTCTACGCCTTCAGCGGCCACAAGATGTACGGCCCCACCGGCATCGGCGTCCTGTACGGCCGCCGCGCGCTCCTGGACAAGATGCCTCCCTGGCAGGGCGGCGGCGACATGATCCGCTCGGTGTCGTTCGAGAAGTCGACGTACAACGACCTGCCGTACAAGTTCGAGGCCGGCACGCCCGACATCGCCGGCGCCATCGGCCTCGGGGCGGCCGTCGACTTCCTCACGGGCATCGGGCTCGACCACGTCGCCGCCCATGAGCACGACCTCTTGGAGTACGCGACGAAGGCCGTGGCGAAGGTCCCTGGTCTCCGCATCATCGGCACCGCCGCCAAGAAAGCCGGCGTCCTCTCCTTCGTCATCGAGGGCATCCATCCCCACGACATCGGCAGCCTCGTCGACCGCGACGGCGTGGCGATCCGCACCGGCCACCACTGCGCGCAGCCGGTGATGGAGCGCTTCAACGTCCCGGCCACTTGCCGCGCGAGCTTCGCCGTCTACAACACGCGCGAAGACGTGGACGCGCTCGTCGCGTCCCTCAAGTCGGTCGTCAAGATGTTCGAGAGGGCGTAGCATGGACGACGACCGGGCCACGGATTTCACGGATTCCACGGAGTCCGTTTTCGTGGTCTCCGTGCAATCCGTGGCCCGTCGGGGGGCGTAGCATGGACGACGCTCTGCGCGACCTGTACCAGGACACCATCCTGGATCACAACAAGCGGCCGCGCAACTTCCGCGCCATCCCGGGCGCCACCGTCGAGAAGGAGGGCTACAACCCCTTGTGCGGCGACCGCCTCACGCTCTTCCTCAAGCTAGACGGCGACCGCATCGCCGACGTGGCCTTCCAGGGGAACGGCTGCGCCATCAGCACGAGCTCGGCGAGCCTGATGACGGAGGCCGTGAAGGGGCGCAGCGTCGCCGAGGCCGACAAGCTGTTCGGAAGCTTCCGCCGCCTCGTGACGCGCACGGCACCCGAGCCGACGAAGGCCGACGTCGGCAAGCTCCTCGTGTTCTCCGGCGTCGGCGAGTTCCCCGCCCGCGTCAAGTGCGCCACCTTGTGCTGGCACACGCTCGAGGCCGCCCTGCACGGCGCCGACCAGCCGGTGAGCACGGAATGACGGGCGCCGGCCCGCCCCGTGGCGCGCGACCCGTCGACGAGAGGCACGCGTCGACCGCCACCACGCGCGATCTGACGGTCATCACCATCCCCGACGGCAAGGATGCGCCTTTGCCCGCCGGGACGACCGTGCAGGTCACGCAGACGCTGGGCACCAGCTACACGGTCAAGACCGAGCGCGGTGAGAAGGTCCGGGTCCGCGGTGAGGACGGCGACGCCATCGGCCAGCCCAAGCTTGGGGGCGGCAAGGTCGTGCCCACGGCCCGGACGGTCCCGGCCATCACGACGGCCGCGAACCAGGCGCTGCGCAAGGTCTTCGACCCGGAGATCCCGGTGGACATCATCAACCTCGGCCTCGTCCATGAGCTGCTCGTCGAGCCGAAGCCCGACGGGACGTTCAACGCCAAGGTGCGCATGGGGCTCACCAGCCCAGGCTGTGGCATGGGCGACGTGCTGGTGCGTGACGTGCAGGCCGCCTTGTCGGCCATCGAGGGCGTCTCCTCCGTCGATGCACAGGTCGTCCTGTTCCCCGTGTGGAATCCGTACACGATGATGTCGGAAGCAGCCAAGCTCAAGCTCGGCATGCTCTAACGGCCCACTGCCGCAAAATGTCCACTGGGCGACGATCACGGGAGGGATTGAGCGTGGCCCGGTCGGCAACCGCTTTGAGGACGAGGGCGATGGCGCGCCATGGCCCCAAAATTCGTTTTGATGTCCGTGGCGTTGCTCGCCATGGCGCTGGCTGGCTGCACGTCCGGAAGCGACGGCAACGGTGACGGCTCGTCGACGAGCACGAGCGGCGGCGTCGGAGTCGGCGGCACGGTCTCTGGCCCAGGAGGTGGCGTCGGCGGCAACGCGACGGTGAGCGGCAGCGCCACAGGGACGTCGACCAACAGCACGTCGCCCGACGGCAACATGACGGCCGACGTCGACATCGCCGGCAGCAAGTTCACCCCGAGCACGGTGACGATCCTTGTCGGCGGCACCGTGACGTGGACCCACAACGACGGCACGACGGCGCACACCGTCACGGCCGACGGCGGCTCGTTCGACTCGAGCCCGACGTGCGCCGGGCCGCTGCCCATCCAGGCGGACTGCCTGACGCAGGGCGAGCACTACACCGTGACCTTCGCGGAGGCCGGCGACTTCGCCTACCACTGCAAGATCCACTCGAGCATGACCGGCACCGTGAGGGTCGTCCAGCCTTAGGCGACGGCTCCGGTCCGCCTCGGTCGAAAGGCCCTTCTTCCCCTCCTCCCCTTGCCCGG
>JAXDQQ010000156.1:0-4067 GCA_034667805.1 Thermoplasmata archaeon
CCGCCGATGACGGTGGATTCGGAGCTGAACGAGACGAGGTAGTCGTAGTCCTCCCAGTCGGCGGCAAGAAGGTTCGCGGCCACCCGGCTGGCCAGGCGCGCCGAGCCCTGCATGTCGGTCTGCGCCAGCGGCTTGGTGGCGACGTAGACGCGCCCGGCGCCGCCGGCCAGCACCTGCGCCTCGACGGTGGCGTGCACGCCGACGAAGGTGCGCTCGGAGTCTTCGGCGACTGCGAGGGCCGTGACTTGGACCGGGTCCGACCCATTGCGTGGAGCCGCCTGCAAGCCTGGCGCGGACAGGACCGCCGCCAGCAGCAGGAGGGCGAGGGCCGCCCAAGCCATTGGCGGCCCGCGGGGCGCACGCACGGCCGCCAAGAGACTTGCGGCAGTCAAAGGAGTTTGTGCGGGCAGGGTCAGGTTTCGTGGGCATCGCCCAGGGCCAACCGTCGGGCGCGCTCCACTTGCAGGGGCGCCCCGAGCAGGATGAGCTGGTCCTGCGCCTGCACCACGAGTTCCGGCCTGAACGGGAGCGGGTGCTGCGCGCCGTGCGGCCACAGGCCGACCACGAGGGCGCCGGTGGCGGCCCGCAGGTCGGCTTGGCCGAGCGTGCGGCCGACGAGGGTGCTGCTGCCATGCACGGGCACCTCGACGACCTCGGCGAGCCGGCTCTGCACGCTGGCGCGCAAGGCCTCGCCATGCGCCACCAGGAGCGCCTCGGCCTTGGCGAGCTCCTCGGGCTCGCCGACGAGGATGACGGTGTCGCCGGGGAGCAGCCGCGTCTCCGGGCCGGGGTTGACGGTCTCCTTGCCACCGCTTTCCAGGACGCCGACGAGGGCGCCGGTGAGCTCGTGCAGGCGGCTCTCGGCCAGGGTGCGGCCGGCGACGGGGGAGTCGGGCGCCACGGTCCCGGCGGCGAAGCGGACGCCCCACGGGTACTGGTTCAGCACCGTGTCGAGCATCGCCGTGGCGCGCGCGTCGTGGCCGAGGACGCGCGTGATGGTCGATTCCAGGGCGCGCTGGAAGCCGGAGAGCTGGCGCCAGGCCAGGGCGACGATCGCGACGGCGACCACGAGGCCGCCGATGAGCACCGGCATGGTCGAGGGCACGACGAGGGAGACTGGGATGAGCAGGAGGGCGACGGTGGCGGCGACCCAGGCGTCGACGAGGCGGGCGCGGACCCGTCCGGCGCCGCTGCCCTGGCCGGGGTCGAGTCCGACGAGCATCCAGACGAAGTCGCGGTAGGCGCGGTAGGCGCGCAGGACCAACGGCGCTGCCACCGCGGCGGCGAACCCGAAGGCCAGCGTCGGGACGAGGATGTGGCGCGGCGTGGGGAAGCGCTCGTAGGCCCAGCGTCCCCCGTAGAAGGCCACGAGGCCCCAGGCCAGGAGGAGGATGAGGTTCGAGGCAAGCAGGAGGCCCGCCGTGCGCCGGGCCGAGCCGCCTTTCGCCTCGGCCGGGGGCGAGCGGATGCCCTGGATGAGGCGCTCCACCGGCCGGCGCAGCGTCGCTGGGGTGCCGCGGGCGGCTTTCGCGATGGCCGGCGCCTGGTTGGCCAAGAGAGGCGTGACGGCGAGCAGGACGACCATCGCCGCGATGATGGTGGGCCCCAAGGCGGGGTTGGCGATCCCGTGCGTCTGCGCGGCGGCCGCCAGGATGAGGCTGAACTCGCCCAGGGTCCCCAGGCTCAGGCCGGTGCGGATGGCGGCCTCCAAGGTGAGGCCGTGGCCGAGGCTCGAGGGGATGTGCACGGCGAGCTTGGCGAACAGGAACAGGGCGGCAAGGATGGCGCCCAAGGCCAGCGCGCCCGTGATGGTGTGCAGGTCGACGAGCAGCCCCGAGGTGAAGAAGAACAGCGCCAGGCCGATGTCGCGCACGCTCTGCACCGAGTTGCGCAGCACGAACCGCGAGCCGGCTTCGGCCGCCGCGACGCCGGCGACGAGTGCCCCCAGTTCCGCCGAGCCGGCCCACGTCCCGGCCGCCCCGAAGGCCACGACCAAGGCGCCCCCCGTGAGGACGAGGAGCTCGTTGGAGTGCCGGCGGGCCACGGCGTCCAGCAGCCGCGGGATGACCAGCAGGGCGAGTCCGGTGAGCAGGATGAAGAGGAACAGGAGGCGGAAGACGGTCGCCAGCGGGCCGATGAGCCCGCCCTCGGCCCCGCCGAGCACCGCGATGATGGCCAGAAGGGCGCCTGCCATGACGTCCTGCGCCAGGAGGACGCCCAGCGCGCGCTTGCGCGCCTCGCCCATGCCGGGCCCCGCCGACAGCCGCTCGCCGAAGATGGTCGAGGACAGGCACGCCGCAAGCCCGAGGGCCGCGGACTCGACGACGCTCCAACCGGCCACCCGCCCCAACCCGTAGGCGAGGACCGCCGGGATGAGCAGGTCGAACGGCATCGTCATCGCCGTGCGGGAGAGCGCCTCGCGCAGGCGCTTCAGGTCGAGCTCCAGCCCGATGAGGAACAGGACGAAGAGGACGCCCACCGAGGAGGCGGCCTCCAGCAGGTCGGGCGGGATCCCTTGCGACGACAGCGCCAGCGGCGAGACGGCGATGCCGACGGCCAGGTAGCCGAGCGGTGGCGGAAGGCCGAGCCGGTGCGCAAGCCAGCCCGCGGCGGCGAGGGCCGCGCCGAGGGCGGCCACGAGCACGAGCAGGTCCGCCACGCGGCCGCCAGGACTCCGGCGGGCAAAGCGTTTCGCAAACGTCGACGGAACGGGCGGCTGGTTGGCGTCCCGCGAACCAAAACCCTCAAGCGACCCCGGCGTGCGGCCGCCTCGTGGCCTGGCTGGCCCGACCCCGTCCCCGCCCCGGCCTCCGCGCCCGCGCCGACCGCGCCACTTTGCCGGCGTGGAGCTGGGCTTACGTCGCCTTCCGGCTGGGCGACGGCGCGTCGTCGGCCCTCATCCCGCTCGCCGTCGTGCTGCACTACCAACTCCCCTTGTGGGCGCTGGCGCTCACGACGGCCGCGATGAACCTGGCCGGCGTCCCGGCGGCGTTCCTCTGGGGCACCCTCGTGGACCGCGGCATCGACCGGCGGGCCTTGATCATGGGAGGGTTCGCCGTCGCGTCGGCGGCGATGGTCCTCCTGGCGACGCTGCCGGCCTTCCCGCTCTTCGTGCTCGGCGGCATCCTCTACACCGTCTTCGGCGTGGCGACCTCGCCAGCGGCCTCGACCATGGTCCTGCAGGGCGTCGAGCGCAGCCGCTGGAGCCTGCACACCGGCGCCCTGTCGCGGCGCACCGGGTCGGCCTTCGTCTTCGGCATGTCGGCGTCGGTGGTCTTGGGCCTGACGCACCAACTGGACCTTGGCGCCATGTTCGCGGCCTCGGCGACGACTGGGGGGATGGCGGCCCTGGTCGCCTGGCGCACCCTGCCGGTCTACCAGCCGCCATTGCCGCACGAGGTGGCCTACGACGCCAAGGTCGTCCGCGAAGGGGCGCGGCGGTTCGAGCGGCCGGTCTACTTCCCCGGCAGGCTCAGGCACGTCCCGAGCCTAAGCGGCGTCGTGGGGGCCTTGCGCGACCCGGCCCGCCTGTGGCCGCTCGGCTACACCTTGACCTTCATGGGCTCCGTGGCGTTCTTCACGAGCTACCCCGGCGTCCTGGCCAACGAGCTCCTGGTGCCCGCTGGCCTTGTGTTGCTCGCCCAGGCGCCGAGCCACCTCATGACTCCCATGAGCTACCCGTGGGCGGCGCGCCACGGCATCCGCGTCGGCGAATCCTTGGGCGTGGTGCGGGGGAGCCTGCTGCGCACCTTTGCGATCCCCCTCATGTGCCTCCTCGTCGCCGGCGTCGGGGCCACCGCGCTGCCCGTCCTCATGGTGCTCCACGCCGTCATGGGGCTCAGCTTCGCGCTCATCCAGGTCAACGGACCCATCCTCCTTGCCCAGGTCCACCCTGGCGGCCGCGGCCAAGGCGTCGGCACCTACCACGCCGCCGTCGGCACCGGCACCCTCCTTGGCGCCCTGGTGGCCTACTTCCTGCTGCGCGCGTTCCCCTACCAGGCGAGCTACGTCTTCTCCGTCGCCATGACGCTATTGGGCGGGCTTTGCCTCTACGTCGCGCACAAGCG
>JAXDQQ010000157.1:0-8321 GCA_034667805.1 Thermoplasmata archaeon
TGAAGTAGACCGTGAACAGGGCGCCGAAGAGGAAGATCTCGCTGCCGATGAAGAGCAGCGTGCCGACCTTGGGGATGTGCTCGCCGGTGCCGAGCTTCTCGTCCCACCAGCGGTAGTCCTGGCGGAACCAGCCGACCAGGCTCGCCACGACGAGGACGGCGCCGAAGCCGACCATGCCGGCGCCGAAGGGGACCGGGATGGACGACGGCTCGCCGCCGTTGAGGTTCATGGCGCGGCCCAGCAGGATGAGGCCGATGAACAGGACCGCCATCGAGTTGGCGAGCCAGAACGGCCACCAGGACCCGTGCGGCAGGTGCAGTTCGGTCGCGTGCGGGCCGTGCCCGTGGCCGCTCGTGGCGTGCCCGACGGCCGGGCTGGCCTCCTCGGAGGACATCAAGCTGCCTCCCGGGCGATCTGCTGCTGGCGCTTTGCTTCCTGGACCGTCAAAGGCTCAGGCTCGCTGTCCGTGATGAGGCCCGTGCCAAGGACGACGCGGCCCTCCTCCCACAGCTTCCACTCGATGTGGCGCGCGCCTCCCCAGGGGTCGGTGGTCACGCGGCGCTTCGAGGGCCAGGAGACCAGGACGTTGATGAGGAAGACGAGCACCGAGAGGCCGATGAGCATGGCGCCCATGGTCGACAAGCGGTTCCACAGGATGAGGTTGGGGAGGGGCTCGTAGTCGAAGACGCGGCGCGGCATGCCGTTCAAGCCCAGCAGGAACTGCGGGAAGAAGGTCAGGTTGAACCCGATGAACATCATCCAGAAGTGCAGGTTGGCCAGCGACTCCTTGAACATGCGGCCGCCGGAGAGGAAGGGGTACCAGTAGTACACGCCGGCGAAGATGCCGAAGACCGCGCCGCCGACCATCGTGTAGTGGAAGTGCGCGACGACGAAGTACGAGTCGTGCAGGGCGTAGTCGACCGGGATGGCGCCAAGCATGACGCCGGTGATGCCGCCGATGACGAAGAGCCAGATGAAGCCCAGGCAGAACTTCATCGGGCTGCGGAGGTTGATCTGCCCGCCCCACATCGTGGCGAGCCAGTTGAACACCTTGATGCCGGTGGGGACGCCGACGAGCATCGTGTTGAACATGAACACGGCGCGCACGGTCGGGTCGATGCCCGTCGTGAACATGTGGTGCGCCCAGACCAGGAAGCCGACGATGGCGATGCCCAGCATGGCGTAGGCCATCGAGGCGTAGCCGAAGACCGGGCGGCGGCTGAACTTGGGGATGACCTCGTTCAGGACGCCCATGAGCGGGATGATCAGCACGTAGACCTCGGGGTGGCCGAAGAACCAGAAGAGGTGCTGGTAGAGGATGGGGTCGCCGCCGTGCGTGAAGAAATGCGTGCCGAAGTTGCGGTCCGCGATCAGCATGAAGAAGGCGACCGTGACGACAGGCAGCGAGAAGACCAGGAGGATGGAGGTCGCGACCTGCGCCCAGCAGAATAGGGGCATCTTGTGCAGCGTGACGCCCGGGCCGCGCATCTTGAAGACGGTGACCAGGAAGTTGACGGCGCCCAGCGTCGAGGCGATGCCGAGGAGGACGAGGGCCATCAGCCACATGTCGAGGCCGACGTTGTCGACGGTGGTCGAGAGCGGCGGGTAGCCGACCCAGGTGACGCTGACGGCGGAGATGCCCTTGAGCAAGGTCGGCAGCCAGAGCAGCAGGCCCGCCGGCGGGATGAGCCAGAACGACAGCGCGTTGACGCGCGGGAAGGCCATGTCCTTCGCCTTGATCATGATGGGGACGAAGTAGTTGCCAAGCCCCGCGATGGCCGGCATGATCCACAGGAACACCATCGTGGTGCCGTGCAGCGAGAAGAGCTCGTTGAAGACGCCGGCGCCGACCACGGTCTGGCCAGGTTCCCAGAGTTCGGCGCGCAGCAGCAGGGCCGCCATGCCGCCGAGGATGAAGAAGAGGAAGCCGGTCCACAGGTACAGGATGCCGATCTCCTTGTGGTCGGTGGTGGTGAGCCAGCGCGCCAGGCCGCGGCGGGGGGCGTGGGCGGGGGTCTCGGCCAGGACGAACTCCGCGGCGGCAGCCATGGACGGCCGGGCGACTCCAGGGGTCTTCAAGAAGGCTTTGTCTAAAGCGGATTCAACGGATTGGGCGGGGCCGATTCGACGGATTGACAAGCGCGCCGCGAGGCCGGCCCCCGATCCGGCCGATCGCGCGGGCAATCCGGCCAATCACGAGAGAAGGATTATGGCGGGCACCCCCGTCGCCGCGCCCGTCCATGCGTGGCAAGGTCCTCCTGGCCCTCGCGCTCCTGCTCGCCATCGCCGCGCCGGCCGCCGCGCGCTGGGGCATGCCCGACCCGCTGACCGACCGCGGCCGCACGGTCGAGGACATCTACGTCAAGATCGTCATCGCCGGCATCCTGGTCTTCACCCTCGTCTTCGTGCTGCTGGTCTTCATCCTGGCCCGCTACCGCGAATCGACGGGCAAGGGCCGCAGCACGCACGAGAAGCACCGCGGCAGCATCGCCGCCGAGATGACGTGGACCCTCGTCCCGCTGGTCCTCATGCTGTGGATCGGCTACATCGCCTACGCCGGCCTGGTCACGCTCGACCGCGGCAACGAGGACCTGGAGCCCGAGATGAGCATCCAGGTCACCGGCTACCAGTTCGCCTGGGAGATGGACTACGGCGGCGGCGCCAAGGTCCTGATCAACCCCTCCATCGACAGCGCCTCCGGCGAGGTCACCTTCGGCGAGGTGTTCCACGTCCCTGCCGACGTGCCCATCCAGTTCAACATCACCAGCGGCGACGTGATCCACGCGTTCAACATCCTGGATTCCAACCGCGCCTACGTCTCCATCGACGACGCCAACCCGGGCGGCCCGCACAAGAACCACCAGCAGGTCCACGTCCTGCCCGCCGGCACGTACCACGTGCAGTGCAAGGAGATGTGCGGCCCCGGCCACGCCTACATGCGCGCCGCCATCCTCGCCGAGCCACGCGCGGCGTTCGACCGCTGGCTCGAGGGGAAGACCTTGGCCGCCGGCCACGAGCTGGTGCAGACCGTCCACGTCACGGCCGACGGCGACTCGCTCGACACGACGGAAGGCATGCTGCCCAACGGCACGCGCGTCCCCATCAGCATCGTCACCGGCACCTTCGTCATCCTCGAGGTCGAGAACACGGGGGGCCAGCCGCTCAACGTCAGCCTGTCCAACACGCCGCTTGGCACGGTCCCCGCGGGCGAGACGCGCCTGCTCTCGTTCAACACGGCCGAGGGCGTCGCGGGCGATCGCACCATCATCGGCTCCAACGGCGGAGAGCTCGTGTTCCGGGCCATCAACGCCAAGGTCGTCGACGTGGACCTGAGCAGCTACCACATCGACCCCCAGAACCTGCAGTTGACGAAGGGCGAGACGTACCTCGTGCGCGTCCACGGCCTCGACTCGGCGCACAACTACTTCATCGGCCACTGGGACGGCGGCGAAGGCGCCAAGGACGTCCTGGCCAAGTCGCCCGACGTCAGCGGCGGCGGAATCGTCTCCTTCGTCTTCACGCCGACGGAGTCGGGCACGTTCGACACCTGGTGCAACGTCGCGGGCCACTATGCCGGCGGCATGCACGCGCACGCCACGGTCGCCTGACGCTCGGCTTCGGCCCAACGCGGTTCCAATCCGAGGTGCAACCTCCGTCCGCCGTCGGCGTCGTCGTGGGCGTCGGCGCTTGGGTCGACTCGTCACGGATCATGGAGGAGCGGCGACCGCACCCCGACGAAACAAGGAAACGCACAGAACGCACTGAACCGACTGAGAGGGTCCTGTGCGTTCAGTGGTTTCATTGCTGGGTCGTCGTGGTCGGCGTCGCCGTCGGAAGACGTTGCAACGTCACGAAACAGGAAGGCGCCGCGTCCCGCATCGATCCTGCTGAAGGGGCGACGAAAGCAATCCAGCCCCCGCTCGAGGGCCTAGAAGGAAGCCCGCGCAAGCAGGTGCATTCGCCTTGTCCACCCCGAAGGGCTTCCGTTGCGAAATGCTGGCTTGGCCCCGTCCGTCCACCCATTCCCGCCGGCCGAAGCCGGACGACGCCCGTTCTCCTGCAAGCAGGGCGGGCGCCCCAGGTCGGGCCACGAGTGGCGAGCGTCCTTCCCGTTCTGCGGCCACGAGGGTCGCGTTTCCGGGACACCTGCGTCCGTCGCAAGGTCCTCGCGGACCTCACGCCTCCGCACTGTCGCCAGTGCGGCCTTGTCCCCGGCTTGGCTTGCGCCAAGTGGGGACGGACCGGTGTGGGGGTCTGGGGCGGATCCGGCGCCGACCCGTGAGGGTCTGCGCCGCCGGATGTCCGTCGGACATCCGCGGGGCCCCGTGCCTCCCTCCACATCAGATGTGGCGCGGGCCTCCTTCGAGGTCCGCTCGGCCTTGCGGCCTTGGGACCGGGCCGCCCCGAAGGGCATCCCGTCCGTCGCCGGCGGACCTTCGCAGGTCCGCCGCCTTGTGGGGCTGCTCCCGGGCCGCGGGGGTCCAGGTGCTTTGCGGCGTGGCACGGCGGCGGGTGGACGCGTGGCCCACTCCGCCCATCGGGTCCGTGCGCCTGGAGGCCAAGCGCCTGGGGCCGTCCGGAATCGCTTCCGGGCGGTCGGGGGTCCGTTTCCGGATTCCCCGCCTGATGACCGTGGTCCCGCTTGCGCGGGAATCTCCCCAATGAGGGCCGTGGTTTAGCCATTTTCTGGAAGCGGAGGCGCGGGTGGGCCCCCTTCTGCCGGCTTCGTGTGGTTCATCTGGAGCACGTGCACGAGGTCCCTCCTGGAGTGTCGGGTTCAAGCGTCGCGTGGAGTTGCAAGCGGCGTGCTGCGCCCGGCCGCCGCGTTGCTGCTCCTCGCGTTCCCGCTGCTCGCCGGCTGCTCAAAGGACGTCCCGGCCGCGCCCATCGGGGACGCGGGCTTCCGGCTCGAGGGATTGCCCGGCTCCTTCGAGCAACCTGTGTTCCTTGGCCACGCCGGCGACGGCTCGGGCCGCCTGTACGTGGTCGAGCAGCGCGGGACGATCCAGGTCCTCGACGGCGGAAGCTGGTCCACGTTCCTTGACCTCAGCGCCGAGGTCCTGGACCAGGGGGAGCAGGGGATGCTCGGCCTGGCCTTCCATCCCGACTACGAGACCAACGGACGCCTCTTCGTCCACTACACGGACACCAGCGGCGACACGGCGGTCTCCGAGCTTCGACGCGACGACGCCACCCACGCCGACGAGGCGACCGAGCGGCTCCTGCTGCACGTCGACGACCCGTACTCCAACCACAACGGCGGCATGATCGCGTTCGGGCCCGACGGGTACCTGTACATCGGACTGGGCGACGGCGGCTCGGGCGGCGACCCACAGAACCGGGCGCAGAGCCTCGACACGTTGCTCGGCAAGATCCTGCGCATCGACGTCGATGGACCGTCCACGCTCCTCCAACCCTACGCCATCCCTGCGGACAACCCGTTCGTCGGCCGCGACGGCCGCGACGAGATCTGGGCCTACGGCCTGCGCAACCCATGGAGGTTCAGCTTCGACCGCCAGACGGACGACCTGTGGATCGGCGACGTCGGGCAGAACAAGTACGAGGAGGTCGACGTCCAGCGCGCGGCCTCCGACGGCGGCGAGAACTACGGCTGGAGCCGCTTCGAGGGGAACCACGTCTACGACGCCGACCGGCAGGCCCCCGGGGCCGTGATGCCGGTGGCCGAGTACGACCAGGATGGCGGGCACTGCGCCGTCACGGGCGGCTACGTGTACCGCGGCTCCGCCATCCCAAGCCTCCAAGGGACCTACGTGTTCGGCGACTACTGCAGCGGGTACCTGTGGACCTTGGCGGCGGACGGCAGCGCCGGCTACCGGGTGACGCGGGTCATGGACAGCGAGCACCACGTCAGCAGCTTCGGCGAGGACGAGGCCGGCGAGCTCTACGTCGTGGACCACGGCGGGTCGGTGCTGAAGTTCGTGGCGGCCTGAAGGCAACTCCCGCGACGGCCGTGGGCCGTTCCTGGATGGCTGGCGCTCAGGCCAGGCGCCATTCTTCCTGGCGGTGCGCCACGCCGTCCTTCTCCAGGCGGGCGAGCAAGGCCTCGACCTCCGCACGCTCCGCCCCGACGAGGTCCGCGATGAGGCCCGCGTCCAAGGGCACCCCGGAACTCCTGAGCACTCCTCGGACGTTGTCCGCCAAGCCCATCGGACCCCGAAAACGCCCGGCTGGATTACGTCCATCGAAACGGGTCGCAGGAAACGGCCGAACATGTTCGACAAAGACTGAATGGCTCGCGGACCTCGCGCACGGATGGCGGGCCTGTTCCGCGCGACTCGACGGGACGCCTACGCGTCAGTCGCGTGACGTCTCTCGGGAACAAGATGGCTTCCCGGATGTTGGGCGGCCCCTCGCCTCTCGCTGCGCTCGGGCGAGTGCCTCGCGCCAGAGACGCTCGGCAAGGCAGCCGAACCGGGGCCATCGGTCCCGGCGTGACCTGCACGCCTACGGCGTGAGGCGGGTCACGTCTCTCGGGAACAAGATGGCTTCCCGGATGTTCGGCAGGCCCAGCATCTGCATGAGGATGCGTTCGATGCCGAGGCCGCAGCCGCCGTGCGGGGGCATGCCATAGCGGAATGCCTCCAGGTACGCCGTGAAATCCTTCGGGTCGAGGCCCCAGCGCTCGATGCCCTTGGCCAAAAGGACAGGGTCGTGGATGCGCTGGCCGCCGGAGATGAGCTCGACGCCGCGGTAGTCGAGGTCGAAGCCGCGGCACAGGCGCGAGTCCATCGTGCCGTCCTCCGGCATGACGTAGAACGGCTTGGGCGCGAGCGGCCACTTCGTGATGAAGTAGAAGTCGTGGCCCTGCTCCTTCATCGCGCGGCCGAGGACCTTCTCGGCCTCCGTGCCGATGTCGTCGCCGAACTTCAGGGGCTGCGGCATGCGGTCGTCGCGGCTGTTGATGATCGAGAGCGCCTCCTCGTAGGGGACGCGGCGGAACGGCAGCGCCGGCACGGGCACGTCGGCCTTGAGGGTCTCCAGCTCGGCCTTGCATTCCGTGGCGACGGCGTTCCAGATGGCGTGCAGCAGGGTCTCGATGGCCTTCATGACGTCCTCCTCGGACTCGATGAATGCCATCTCCAGGTCGAAGGCGGTGGACTCGTTGAGGTGCCGCACCGTGTTGTGCTTCTCGGCGCGGAAGTACCAGCCGACCTCGAAGACGCGGTCGAAGCCGGAGGCCATCATCATCTGCTTGTAGAGCTGCGGCGACTGCGCCAGGTACGCCTGCTTGCCGAAGTAGTCGAACTTGTAGGTGTCCGTCCCGCCTTCGCTGGAGGCGCCCAGGATGTTGGAGGTGTGGATCTCCGTGAAGCCGTTGGCGCGCAGGTGGGCGGAGCCGGACTCGATGACCTTGGCCCGGATGGTGAAGATGGCCTGGCTGCGCGGGCCGCGCAGGTCGAGGAAGCGGTGGTCGAGGCGGGTGTCGATGCCGGTCTCGATCTTGTCGTCCCACAGCGCGAAGGGCAGCGGCGCGGCGGCGACGTTGAGGACCTTGACAGCCGTCGGCACGACCTCGAAGCCGGCCTTCGCCTTCTCGGTGGCCTGGACCTTGCCGGTGATGGAGACGACGGACTCCTGCGAAAGGGCCGTGATGCGGTCGAAGTGCTCGGGCGTCGGCTCCTTCTTCACGACGAACTGGACCTGGCCCGTGCGGTCGCGCAGGACGAGGAACGCCATCGTCCCTTTGGCGCGCAACGCGTGGACCCAGCCGGCAAAGGTCTGCTCGCTGCCGTAGTGTTCGGGCTTGACCTGGCCGCAACCCAGCGTCCTCAGGCTCATCGTGCGCGCGACTGGGGAAGGCCCCTTAAGGACGCTGCCTGAGGCCTAGGCGACGGGCTGGGTCGGGTCGTGGCTGGGCGGCGCATCGGACCCGCGCCACAGGCCGACCATCGAGGCGATGCCCCCCAGCGGGAGGATGCCGATGGCGAGGGTGATCGGGTTCGCCTGGTCGCCCAGCGGGTCGGACCGGATGATGGCCAGCAGGAACGCGACCGCGCAGCAGAAGATGCCGACGTAGGCCAGCGACTCCGGCTCGATGCGGTGCCAGCGCACCGCGATGGCGGCGAGCGGGATGGACAGGCAGCCGGCCAGAGCCAGGAACCGGCCCGCCTCGGCGGAGAAGCCGAAGTCCGTCGAGCCGTCGCGCGTCGTGATCGAGCCGGCCAGGCCGAGGGCGGTGACGACGGCCAAGGCGAGCACGAGGAGGCCCGCCACGGCGCCGGCGACCGAGCGCTGCGCCACGAGGACGATGGAGCCCGCCACGATGATGGGCAGGACGAGGAACGCGGCGAGGTCCTGCA
>JAXDQQ010000158.1:0-6096 GCA_034667805.1 Thermoplasmata archaeon
AGGCCCATGCAACTCCTCAACCCAAGGCGTCGGCCTCGCGCTGAGCGACCGGTGGGCGCGGCCCGGGGCGGCGCCGGGGCCACAGGACGACGGCGGCCACGCCCATCACCAACACCACGGCGGGCGCCCCCGGCGGCAGCGGCATCCCCACCAAGGTCAGGCCGACGACGCCGATGGAGGCGGCGCCGACCCAGCGCAGCCGCTGGAACCACGCCTCGGGCACCGGCAGCAGGATCGCCGCGATGATCGACAGCCACGCCGCCCCGGCCGCGACGAGGGCGCCGGTCAGGCTGTCCACGCGGCGGCCTCCAGCACGAGTCCGACGGCCAGCGCGGCGATGGGCAACGGCAGCCGGCCGCCCGCCAGGCGAGGCAGGCGCAGGCCGGCGACCTCGGCGGCGACGAGCAGTAGCACGACGCCGGCCGCTTTGGGCACGACGTGAAGCGTCACGGCCTGCGCCAGGCCTTGGCCGAGCCAAGCCGCTGCGGCCGTGGATGCCACCGTCAGCGCGCCTAGCGCGCCGAGCGTGGCCCAGTCGCGGCCGTCGCGGCGGCGGCCACCGAAGGCCGAGCGCGCGGCGAGCCACGAGCCGGCCCCGGCGATGATGATGAGCCCGACCGTGAGGGCGCCGCCGAAGGTCTCCAGCTGGCCCGCCGCCGCGAGGGCAAGGAGCGAGCCGTCGACGGCCGAGAGCAGCGTCAAGGCGAACACGCTCGAGACGCCACTGCGCGTAGCGATGGCGGGCGAGAGGGCCGCGGCGGCCGCGGGTAGGCGGCCGGGGCCGGCCACGATGGGCTCGCGGTCGCCCCGGCTGGAGGGCGGCGGCCGCGGGTTCACCGGGCCGGCGCCCAGAGGGAACGAGGCTACGGGCGCCATGGTTCCGCCTCGAGCTCGATGGGCCAGGTGGTGAAGCCGCGGGGACCGCCGGGGACGCGGCGCGCGTGCGCGGTCTCCGTGGCCGTCGGCGGGGCCAGGTCGGCGGGCATCATCGGGAAATCGGCGTGGGATAGCTTGGGCTGGTCGTTCATGGGGGACACCTCACGACGCCAGCAGGGCGCGGTGAGGGTGTCACTTGGCCTTGCAGGCGTCAAACATGTGGGCGTCCTGGCTTCCGCACCACATGCGCAAGGCATTGGGTGCGTAAGCGAGAGCGCTCACGACGCCGTCCAAGACGCGACCAGACAAAAGGCTCACTGACGCAAGTCGTGCAATCGTGCCAAGCCGAGTCGCCGAGGAATCACGGACGACGGACCAAGCAGGGATTTCGGGGATTGCGGGGAACTTGTCCCCGGGTTTCCCCGCAATCCCTGTTTGGTCGTGGTTTGGCGTCGTCGGCGGCGTCAGACGAAGTGCGGATGCTTCTCGAGCGCCGCCTTCGCCGAGGCGAGGATGGGCTCCCAATCCGCCTCTGGCTTCTTCGTGATGGTGACGAAGTCGTTGAGGAAGAACAGCGACACGACGCCGTCGATCTCGATGAGGGCCTTGGCGACGGGCGTCGTGGCCTTCTCCTTCGACGAGATGATCTTCGAGCCGTTGCAGAAGGGGCTGGGCACGGTGACCTTGAACGCGTTGGCGTTGGGGGTGGGGTCGAAGCGGAGCCGGGCCATGGCGGCCCCAATCGGCCGCCTCATTTCAAGGTGCGGCCCCCTGCCGTTGGCCGGTCGGCCCCAAGACGCAAGGCTAGAGCCACGCCGTCAGTTCCCCCCGTCATGTCGGACGGCCACCCCGTGACCCCGGTCGTGCTGGCCCAATGGAAGGACCTGCAGGACGGCATCCGGCACCTCGGCATCCAGCGCGGCCTGCGCTTCGTCGCGGCGTGCATCCTGGCGCCTTTTGGCGCCTCCGACCTTCAGGACAAGGGCGATGGCAGCGGCGCCCACGTCACCGGCTTCGCTTTCGGCATCGCCCTCTTCCTCCTGGCCATCGCCGAGCTCGCGGCAATCGGCGAGTCTAGCCTCCTGGCCAAGATGCGGATGAAGATGGAGAAGCACCACCCAGCCCTGGCGCCGCACGACGAGCCCAGCCGGTGGGCCCGCGTGCTCAGCATCGTGTCGGGCCCGGGCTTCTCGACGGCGCTCTATGCCATCCTTGGCGCCGCCGTCGTCGTCGGTTATGCGTTGAAGTAGAGCAGAGACCACGGCAAGCGCCGTCATCCTGACGGCAGCTTCAATCCCAGGCCTAGGCATGCGGAGGTATGGACCCCGCGACGGTCGCCCGGGACGACCTGCGTTCGTACGCCTTGCGCCGCTGCATCCGCTTCTACTCGGCCATCCTGGTCACGTCCGTGGGCTGGACGGTCTCGCGCCTGGCCGATGGGCAAGCCCGGGGCGAGGGCATGCTGGGCGCCGCGTTCCTCCTCGTCGTCCTTGCGGCCGTCGAGTCCGCCAGCCTCGTCGTGATGGCGCAGGTCGCCAAGGCGCGCGACCGCCTAGGCCCGGGCCCTGAGACGCCGTTGTGGGCGTTCGCCCAGGGGCCTTTGCCGTCCGGCCTTGCCGCCGTGTTCTTCCTGGCCTTGGCTGCTGCGTTTGCGTTCTTGGGCTGGCAGGCCTAGACTAGACGTCCGCCCGCGGCGTGTACTCGCCCCACTCCGCCCGCAACGTGTTGCAGACCTCGCCCAACGTCGCATAGCTGCGCACGGCGTCCAGGATGAAGGGGACGAGGTTCTCCTTGGTGTGCGCCGCCTTGCGCAACGCCTCCAGCTTCGCCTGGACGGCCTTGCCATCCCGCTCCGCCTTCACCTTCTTGATCTTCGCGAGCTGCTGCTTCTCCGGCCCGTCGTCGACCTTGAGGAGGTCCAGCGGTGCCTCGCCCTCGAGCTGGAACTCGTTGACGCCGACGACCGTGCGGTCGCCCTCCTCGACCTCGCGCTGGAACTTGTAGGCCGCCTCCTGGATCTGGCGCTGCACCCAGCCCTTCTCGATGGCGCGGAGCATGCCGCCCATCTTGTCGATCTCCGCGATGAGCGCCGTCGCCTCGGCCTCGAGGTCGTTCGTGAGCCTCTCGATGGCGTAGGAGCCCGCCACTGGATCCACGGTGTTCGCGACGCCGGATTCGTGCGCGATGATCTGCTGCGTCCGCAGGGCGATGCGCGCCGCCTTCTCCGTGGGCAGGCCAAGCGCCTCGTCCATCGAGTTCGTGTGGAGGCTCTGGGTCCCTCCCAGCACGGCCGCCAAGGCCTGCAGGGCGACGCGGACGACGTTGTTCTCCGGCTGCTGCGCCGTCAAGGTCGAGCCCGCCGTCTGGGTGTGGAAGCGCAGCATCAGGCTCCGCGGGTCCTTGGCGTGGAAACGCTCGGACATGATGCGGTGCCAGAGGCGCCGGGCCGCCCGGAACTTCGCGACCTCCTCGAGGAAGTCGTTGTGGCCGTTGAAGAAGAAGGCGATGCGCGGGGCGAAGTCGTCGACCTTGAGCCCGGCGTCGACGGCGGCCTGCACGTAGGCGATGCCGTCCGCGAGGGTGAACGCCAGCTCCTGCGCCGCCGTCGAGCCCGCCTCGCGGATGTGGTAGCCGGAGATGCTGATGGTGTTCCACTCCGGGACTTCCTTGGCGCAGAACGCGAAGGTGTCCGTGATGAGGCGCATCGACGGGCCCGGCGGGAAGATGTAGGTGCCGCGCGCGATGTACTCCTTCAGGATGTCGTTCTGGATGGTGCCTTGGACCTTGTCCAACGCCACGCCCTGCTTCTCCGCGACGGCGAGGTACATGCACAGGAGGACGGCCGCCGGGGCGTTGATGGTCATCGAGGTCGTGACCTTGTCCAGCGGGATGCCGTCGAACAGGGTCTCCATGTCGCGCAGGGAGTCGATGGCGACGCCGACCTTGCCCACCTCGCCCAGCGCACGCTCGTCGTCGGAGTCCATGCCGATCTGCGTAGGCAGGTCGAAGGCCACGCTGAGGCCCGTGGAGCCCTGCTTGAGGAGCATCTTGTAGCGCTTGTTCGACTCCTCGGGCGTCGAGAAGCCGGCGTACTGCCGCATCGTCCACAGCCGGCCGCGGTACATCGTCGGCTGCACGCCGCGGGTGAACGGCGCCGTGCCCGGGTACCCGAGGTCCTTGTCGGCGTCGTGGCCCTTCAGGTCGTCCGCCGAATAGAGGGGGTCGATGGGCCGGCCGGAGAAGGCCGAGAACTCGGGCTTGCGCTCGCCCTTCGCCTTCGCCTTGGCGTAGGTCGAGGCTTCCCAGTCGGCCTTCCCGCGCGCCACAGGGGAGGGAGGAGGGAAGGAGGGAAAAGCCCCGCGTTGCGCCGGGCTTCAGGCCCGGTTGTAGCCGGAGGAGTCCTGCTCGATGAGGGGCCGCGCGTTCTCGGCCGTCTCCTCCACCGACTCGCGGAGGTCCTTGGCGCCGCGCTTGACGGACTTGCCGACCTGCGCGACGGTGTCCTTGACGGCGCGGCCGGCCTTGCGGGTCGAGCGCCGGATGTCCATGAGCGAGTCCTCGGTCGCGCCACCCTCGAGGCGGCGGTTGCGCAGCTGGCGGTAGGCGTAGTAGCCGACGCCGGCGGCGACGCCGATGCCGATCGCGGTGTAGACGAAGTTCAGGGTGTTGAGGCGTCTTGCCATGCGCACCCCTATGCGTTGCCTGGCATGACCCTTGTGAAGGAGGCCATCGCGGACAAGCCGGACAGGTCTTGCCGCCGTGAACGAGTCCAGTCGCTGCACCGGGCCCCGCATGTCGAGGGATGCCCGCACTGACGGCGCGCGGGCCTAAACGTGGACCTTGTCGCGCGCGTCGCGGACGGCGCGGCGGGCCATCGTGGTGCCGTCGGCCAGCAGGTCCTTGGTGGTGTTGATGGCCTTGCGCTTCTGCTCGTCCGACAAGGCGTAGCGCCAGGCGAGGTAGCCTGCGCCTGCGGCAAGGAGGATGCCGAGCCCGATGTAGACGCCCGTCATGATGTGGTCCTCATCGTTGGACATGCGCCGCGGATTGGCAGGCTCGCCATAAAGCCCTGCGGCAGCGGCGAGGTCGTCGACCTCCTGGGGGGTCCCCTTGAGGGTCACTTGGCCTGCGTCGACGACGACGATGTCGTCCTGGTGGCGGGACATGGCGCGAGCAAGGCCCACCTGCCCACGAGCTTGGCGATGGGGGCCGCGGCTTCCACGCCCCAGGAACATTGGCCCCGCTCGATTCCCCGAACGAGGTTGAACCGTTTCCGCCGTCGGCGTCGGAGGCGTCGACTTCATCGCGGGCCCTCATGGATTAGGGAGGGGCGGGCCGACCGCCATCCGCAACGAAACAAAGAACGCACAGAAACCACTGAACCGGCGGGTTCTGTGCGTTCTGTGGGTTCTTTGTTTGGTCGTCGCGGCGTCGGCGGAAGAAGACGTTAGACGGTCGTGAAGCAGGTCGGCGCCGCCCAATCGCGGAGCCACGCCTTCGCTGCGCTCGCAGCGGCCATCGAATGGGGTGAGCCGGGATCGAACCGGCGGCATCCAGATCTTCAGTCTGGCACTCTCCCAGCTGAGTTACCACCCCGGGAGGACGGACATCCAGGACAAGCCGGAGCCGATTTCGGCCACAGGGCGGCCCTATTTGAATGGACTGTTCGGCGGATTCCCTCCTGCGAGAGAAACCTAAAGCGCCTATGGACGCTCGTTGGGCCGCCTTGGCCGACGCAGCGCGTCCGACCCAGTTCCGCGACTACCTCGCGCCCATGCAGGGCCGCCCGGTGGCCGCGCTGGCCGACTGGGAGGGCGAGGCCGAGGGCCGCAACATGCTGCTGCGCTTCGGCGACCGCGTGGCGCGCGCCAACAACGACGCCCTGTCGGGCATCACGGGGCTGCCGGCGCAGTTCAAGGACAACTGGGCGCTCTTGCGGGACCCGTCGCAGCGCGGCCTGCTGCTGCGAAGCCTGGTCGACGAGTCGCTCTTGACGCCGCGCCGGCGCAAGGCCGTCTTCAGCATCCTCCTCTGGGGTTCCCTGGCCCTGTGGGTCACGGTAGGCCTGGTCCTGTTCTTCGTCAACCGGCCGGCCCTCGGGACCTACGAGTCCGTCTACTCGCTGTTCTTCTACAGCCTGGCCACGAGCATCTTCCTGCCGACGCCCTTCGAGATCCTGCTGAGCAACGCCAAGGAGCACCTGGGCGTCCTGTGGACGGT
>JAXDQQ010000159.1:0-3434 GCA_034667805.1 Thermoplasmata archaeon
GAACCGAACGGGCCCTGCCAGACCCTGTGGTTGTCGCGGCTTGCCAGTCCGGAGTCTCCCACCGAATCGTTGATACCCCAGGGTCCACTGGCTTCGGCCATGGCAGGCGCGGTCTCCACCGTCACCGATTCCGACTTCTCGAAGTTCACCACCCAGCAGGGCGTCGTCCTGGTGGACTTCTGGGCCCCCTGGTGCGGCCCGTGCAAGCGCATCGGCCCCGTGGTGGAGCAGCTCTCGACCGAGATGCCCAACGTCAAGTTCGGCAAGCTCAACACCGACGAGAACCAGCAGACGGCGGCGACGAACGGCGTCATGAGCATCCCCACCCTGATGGTCTACAAGGATGGCCGCAAGGTCGACCAGGTCGTCGGCGCGGTGCCCAAGGAGATGCTCGTCGCCACCCTCAAACGGCACCTCTAGACGCCACGCCTCGGGTCGAGAGGACGAAGTCCCTTCGCGGACGCACACACAGGGCCTATAAACCGGGCCCGGCTCGAACGCTCCTCGTGGCCCTGCGCAGCGTCGTCCTGGCTCCCCCTCCTGGAGCCGGCGCACCCCGCCGCACCGTCGTGCTCCGCACCGGAGCCCCGCGCGACAAGGGCCGCCTCGCCGACATCCTGGCCTGCCTCTTCGGCGCCATCCTGCTCATCGTCGCCATCGTGCTCACCGTGGTCATGCCGGATCGTGAATACGCCTCCACGCAGTTCCACGTGACGTTCCCCGACACCCTGGACGACTTCACCTACGGGACGCAGCACTTCGCGTTCACCGAGGACGAGGCCGGCCACATCCACGAGTTCACCTACCAGCTGCCGGACAACGTCGCCTCCATCAACATCCGGGCGGAGTTCACGGACGAGGAGAAGTACAGCGACCCCGACCAGTTCCGCATCGAGCTCTTCGACCCGAACGGCAACCCCATGGGCACCCGGTACGACGCCATCAACGCGCCTGCGACCGCGGACACGGCCAACCCAGGCGATTTCGTGGTAGACCCCTTCAGCCAGACCTTCAACATCCCGACCGGCGAGCACCCGCAGGAGCAGATCGTCGCGGGCCTCACCCACACGGAAGACCGCAACCAGGTCCTGGCGCGCCTCGAGCCACAGAACCGGCTCCAGACGGCCGGCTTGTGGACCGTGCGGGTGACGTTGGTGCAGGCCAACGACTGCCCGGACCCATCGACAGGCCCCCAATTTATCCATTGCCGCGCGGAGGCCCCCGACGGCGCGGACCCCGGCAACGACTTCGCCTTGGCGGGCTTCATCTACACCTTCTACACTCCTTGCGTCGAGCAGCTGGGCAAGAATTCGGCCGCCCCCGCTTGCTTGCCTCCTCCCCATCTCGGCCCAGCCTAGGAACCCACCCAAAACCAGGAGAGACAAACCATGGTCGCCACAGACACCGTAGTCGGGATCGTCGGAGCCGTCCTCCTCGTCGCCGTGATGGCCGGGGTGTTCGCCTACGAGTACAACAACCCCGTCGAGGCGGAGGCCACCAGCGACGCCGGCCAGCGCGCCCACTTCGAGGAGGACTACGCCGGCATGTCGGCCACCGACGACATCGACGGCGACGGCCAAGCCAACTACCTCGACGACGACGTCGACGGCGACGGCACCGCCAACGAGAACGACACCTCGGTCGCCACCACCTCGGAGTCCACTGGCGCGATCGGCCCGTCCGGCGGACCCGTCAGCACCTCGTTCTCGCAAGAGGTCATCGTTGGCAACGGCTCCGTCCACGTCACCGCCACCGTCACCCTCACCACCGCGGTCCCGATGTACTCGGGCAACTTCGCGATCCAGCTCGTGGACCCGGACGGCACCATCGTCGACACCGCGGCGAGCGCCGCCTCGGGCAGCGGCTCGCTCACCGTCGAGACCGGCGACGACACCGAGATGAAGGCCGGCACCTGGACCGTCCGCGTCACCAACAACCAGGCCGGCCTGGGCGGCTCCGCGCACATCGTCGCCGAGGTCCATTACCCGGACATCGCGATGGGCCACGGCCACACGCCTGAGAAGCGCTAGTCGCCTCCCGGCCCCTGAAGCGCGCCCGTCAATCCATGGCGAAACGCAGCAGGGCGGCCAGCCCACCCATGCGGTCCAGCTGCTCGCCGGCGTCGTGGCCTGAGGAGACGATGTGGATGGCGCAGCGCGCCGCCTCCGCCTGCTTGAGCAGGTCGTCGACGGAGCCCGAGCGCACCAGCCGGTCGCTCACCAGCAGGGACTCGGCGGCTCCGCTGGTGACCGCCCTCCGGACATCCTCGGGTCCGTAAGCGGCGAGACCGTCGCCCTTGGCGACGCGGGCGAGGAACTCTTCGACGTTGGCCGTGTCGGTCGCGACGCGGTGCTCCTTGGACACGCGCGACAGCAGGCCCCGCCGCAGCGCCTCTTGCAGCCCAGTACGCCCGCCTTGCGCGGTGCCCTCGCTGACCGCCCCCATGACGGCGGCGGGCGCCTTGGCGCGGGCGTAGTCGAGGAACTCGTCGCGCCACCAGCCGGGGCCGACGACGACGAAGGGGACCTTGTTGTCCGGCCGGAAGATGGCGAGGGACTTCGTGGCCTCGTTGTAGAACTGCTCCTTCGCCTTGGCCGCGCCCTCGTGGCGCTTCCCCTGGCCGCCGGCGGGAAGCGAGCCCAGCAGCTGAAGGCCGTACGACTTGAGGAGGCCGAACTGCGCCTCGGAGTCGTCGATGGCCAGCAGGAGGAGCTGGGGCGAATCGGTGGCGGCCACCGCCTGCTCGACCTGGCGCAGGTGCCACGGCTGCAACCCGCCGCGCTTCTCGATGACGACGTCCATGCCGTCCGCCCGAAGGACCAGGGTGTGGAAGCGGCCGTGGTCTTGCGGCCCCGTCTCGATGGGGCCGAGGACGCGCAGGTGGTCGTCGAAGTCGTGCCACTCGACGGCCTCGACGCGGACGCCGAGGCGCATGCCGCGCTTCTCCATCTTCGCCTCACGGACCTTGTCGCCGGTGGACTCCGCCGTGCGCGTCGTGTCCGCCGTGACGCGGTCGCCGGGCGAGAGGAGGTTGCGCAGCGTCCACAGGTCGTCGAGGGAGTCGATGCGCAGGTGGAGGACGCCTTCGGCGAGCTCCTTGCGGAGCAACCTCATGCCGACACCTCGGGCCAACAGGGGCTGACGCAGAGAGCGCCGAGACCCGCAGAGAACGCCTCTGCGTCCTCTGCGCCCTCTGCGGCTGCCCCTGCACCGCCGACCATCCACTCGCTTCCAGCCAAGCCTTAGCCCTCCAATTGGACCGGCCCGGAAGGCATGGCCGCCTGGGCGTCTTCGATGGGCATGCCGAAGCGCTCGGCGAGGGCCGCGGCCGCGTCGTTCGGGTCCATCGTCCCCGGCTTGACGAGCACCAGCTCCGTGGTGAACGGGCGGAGACCGGCTGGCGGTCCGCCAGCGAGCTTGCGGAAGGAGCGCCC
>JAXDQQ010000160.1:0-7833 GCA_034667805.1 Thermoplasmata archaeon
AGCTACCTCGTGCTGTGGACGGCGGGCACCGTCATCCTCCTGGCCATCCAACCCGGCCTCGACGCCACCGACAGCGCCGCGGCCTCGGCCTCCGCGCTGGGCAACGTCGGCGGCGGCTTCGGCGTCCTCGGCCCGACGCACGGCTACGCCGACCGGGTGCCGGCGGCCAAGATGCTGCTCGCGGCCCTGATGTGGCTCGGCCGGCTCGAGATCTTCACGGCGCTGCTCTTGCTCCACCCGCTCAGCTGGCGAACCTGACGCCCGCGCCGACGCCGCCAACCGACGCCCAAACAGGGATTGCACGAATTGGAACGAAGGCTAGGTCGCACTTCGTGGAATTCGTGGAATCCCTGTTCCGAGTAGTTGGGTGCGCGGGAACGGTCAAGAGGGACATAGAGGTGGCGCGAACGTGGCCGACCTGCAAGCGCAGCTGTCCGCGCAGCCCGGCACGCGCCTCGTCAAGCCGGCTCGCTCGTCGTCCGGCGTCGCCATCGTCGCCGTGATGTCGAGCCCGGCGCACTGCCCGCACGGCAAGTGCACGTTCTGCCCGGGCGGCCCCGAGGTCGGGTCGCCGCAGAGCTACACGGGCTTCGAGCCCTCGACGATGCGGGCCAAGCGCATGGGCTACGACCCGCGCCGCATCGTGCAGGGACGCCTGGGGCAGCTGGAACGCAACGGGCATGCCGTCGACAAGGTCGACGTCGTCGTGCAGGGCGGCACGTTCCCGGCACGCGAGCCAGCGTACCAGGACTGGTTCATCGCCGGCATCTACGCCGGCCTCAACGCGGGCCCCGACGAGGCCGGGCCATCGTGGGAGGACGAAGGCGCGTGGGCCGTGATGACTGAAGGCGAACGGCGCCATCGCCTGGCCGACCTGATGCGCGCCAATGAGGAGGCACGCTGCCGCTGCATCGGGCTGACCATCGAGACGAAGCCGGACTGGTGCTTCGAGGAGCACCTCGACCGGATGTTGGGCTACGGCGCGACGCGCGTCGAGGTCGGGCTGCAGGCGCTCGACGACGAGGTCCTCGCGGCGACGCACCGCGGCCACACGCTGGAGGACTCGCGCCGCTCGTTGCAGTTGGCGCGCGACGCCGGCTTCAAGGTCCTCGTCCATATGATGCCCGGACTTCCGCGGGTTCGGCCTAAGCCCAACCAACCACCGATGACACCGATTCGCACCGATGCGAAATCGGTGGGCATCGGTGCAATCGGTGGTTCGTCGGCGGGGCTGCCGATTGCAGGCGAACTCGACCCCGACCCGGCCGCCGACCTCGAGGACTTCCGCCGCCTCTTCGCCGAGCCGGACTGGCGCCCGGACATGCTGAAGGTCTATCCGACGCTCGTCGTCATGGAGGGCGAGACCCTGCTCAAGAGGCAGTGGCAGGAAGGCAAGTACCATCCGTACGACACCGCCGCTGCGACCGCCCTCGTCGGCGAGGCGAAGGGCCTCGTGCCGGAATGGTGCCGCATCCAGCGCATCGACCGCGACATCCCGACGACGCACGTCGAGGCCGGCGTGCTCAACTCCAACCTCCGCCAGTTGGCCCAAGGGTGGAGGCAGGCCCGCGGCCTGCCTGCCTGCCGCTGCATCCGCTGCCGCGAGGTCGCACGCCGTGAAGCCGAAGGGCGGCCCATCTCGGCCGACCGGCTGCGGCTCGTGCGCCGCGACTACGAGGCCGGCGGCGGCACCGAGGCGTTCCTGTCGTTGGAGGACCCGGAGGCCGACGCCATCGTGGCCTTCGTGCGCGTCCGCCGCCTCGGCCCAGGCGCGCACCGCCCCGAGACGCAGGTGCCCAAGCGAGCGGCGTTCGTGCGCGAGCTCAAGGTGTACGGTGTCGCGCGGGCCATCGGGGCGCACTCGGACGACCCCGAGTCGGGGTCCTGGCAGCACCGTGGTCTCGGCGCCTCGCTCCTGGCGGAGGCCGAGCGCATCGCCTTCACCGAGTGGGGCGTCGGGCGGCTCCTGGTCATCGCCGGGCCCGGCGTCAAGCCGTACTACCGGCGGCACGGGTACGCCGACTTTGGGCCCTACGTCGGGAAAGAGCGGCTTCCCTAGCCCTGGAGCTCCTCTATCCGCAGCCTTGAAGGCATGACCCAGGTCTCGCTCGCCGTGCCTGGCTGCATCTTCTGCGCCATCGCCGCAGGGGACATCCCGAGCGCGCATCTCTACGAGGACGGCCGCGTCACTGCCTTCCTCGACATCAAGCCGCTGTCGCCCGGCCACGCCTTGATCGTCCCGAAGCGCCACGCGGCCAAGCTCGAGGACGCCCCGCCGGAGGACCGCCACGCCCTGATGGACGCGGCCGCCATCTTGGCCCCGATCCTCTGCCGCGAGACCGGCGTCAAGGACTGCACCATCGCCATCAACAACGGGCCGGAGGCCGGCCAGGAAGTCGCGCACGTGCACGTCCACATCGTGCCGCGCCGGTCCACCGACGGCGCCGGCCCGATCCACGCGATGTTCCACGCCAAGCCGTCCGTGTCGAGCGAGGAGATGCACGACCTGGCGGTGCGCGTGCAGACGGCGGTCGAGGCGGGCGGACGGACCCGCGCGACGCGTGGCAGCGGCAACGGGGGACGCTGATGGCGGCCTACTCGGTGCCCGTCGAGGTGCGCTTCAACGACATCGACGGCATGGGCCACGTCAACAACGCCCTCTTCCTCACCTACCTGGAGCACTGCCGCATGCGCTTCTTCACCGAGGAGGCGGGCTCGAAGTCGGAGCGCGACTTCCCCTTCATCCTGGCGCATGCCGCCATCGACTACCGCGCGCCCTTGAAGATCGGCCACCACCCCGTGGTCAAGATGTGGACGAGCCGCATCGGCGGCAAGTCGTGGGACTTCGACTACGAGATCAAGGACTCCAAGACCGCCGTCGTGTACGCCACGGCCAAGACCGTGCAGGTCGCCTACGACTACCAGCTCGAGAAGTCCGACGCCCTCGAAGGCGACCTCAAGGCCCTCGTCAAGGGCCTCATGCCGTAGTCTCCTGCCCCGAGCATTTGCGTAGCCCAGCGAGTCTGCGCCTGAAGCCAGATAAGACCACGGACCGCTTCTGCCACGATGCGGGCCGCCCTCCTGGCAGGTTGCATCCTTGCCTCCCTGCTCGCCGGCTGCAGCGCCGGCACGGACGCCCCGGTCGAGGTGCCTCTCGGGGCCGGCCGCGCCGTCTTCTCCGGAGTCGTCGTCGATGAGGCCATCCGGCCCGTGGCCGGGGCGACCGTCGACGTGACCGACAGCGGCCTGAACGCCACCACGGGCGACGACGGCGCGTTCATGCTCCCCGTGCCCGTGGGCGGGCACCTTGTCGAGGTCCGCCATCCCGACTTCGCGCCGGTGCAGCAGACGGTCGAGGTGCCCGAGACCGGCTTGCGCGGCTTCACGCTCCGGCTCAGCTTGTCCGCGTCGGAGGCGCCGTACAGCGTGCTGCTGAAGTACGACGGCTTCGTCGTGTGCAGCCTTGGCATCTCCCTCATCTTCTCGGAGGAGTGCGGCGAGGGCGTCGGCACCCCGGTCGGCCGGTTCGGCAAGCAGGCCAACAACGCCATCCGGTACGACTTCCAGAGCGAGTCGCCGTCGCTGAAGACCGCGGTCGTGGAGCAGGTCTGGGAGCCGACGTCGGACGCCGGCCGCGAGATGCTGGTCCTCCTCCGCACGCACTGGACCTGCGAACCCGCCTGTGGCGGCGACGCCGTGGGCGATGGCATCGTGCAAGGCCCTTCCCCGCTCCTCTTGCGCGTCGACGAGGCCGACCTCGCGCCGCACCTGGAGGACCCGGCCACGGTCTTCACCACCTACACGCTGGCCCGCAACGACGTCTCGCAGGTCAACGTCCTCCTGAACCAAGGCTTCCAGCTCTTCGTGACCTTGTTCTACCGGGAGGCGGCCCCCGAGGGCTATTCCTTCGTCGCTAGCGGATGAAGCGGATTTGCGACGGGATGAAACCGATTGGGTGAGCAATCGGCTTCATCCGGGAAAATCGGTTGAATCATCGTCCGCCTTTAAGGGAGACCGCCATGGCCGGTCGTGGCCAAGCCGGAGCCCCAGCCAGGCGACCGCTCAACTCCCTCCCCGGGGGACCGGGTGCGACTGACCCTCGCCGACGGCCAAGCCTTCGAAGGGCTCCTGATGCCGCGGCACACCTTCAGCGGCGCCGACATCCTGACGCTGAAGCTCGCCTCCGGCTACAACGTCGGGCTGCTGGCCACCGGCGCCAAGGTCGAGGTCCTGGAGACCGCCAAGCCCCGCCAGGTGCCGGCCGCCGACCTGAAGGAGGACGCGTCCAAGCCGACGATCGCGTTCCTCGGCACGGGCGGCACGATCGCGTCGTTCATCGATTACCGCACCGGCGGCGTCTCGCCCGCCACGCGGCCCGAGGAGTTGGCAGCCGCCGCGCCGGAGCTGTTCCGCTTCTGCAACGTGCGCGCCGAGGTGGTCTTCAACATGTTCTCGGAGGACATGCAGCCGGAGCACTGGAGCCGCATCGCCGAACGCGTTGCTTGGCACCTCAACAACGGCGCCCGCGGCGTCGTCGTCCCGCACGGCACCGACACCCTGCACTACACGGCGGCCGCCCTGGCGTTCTGCCTGAAGGACCTCAAGGGCCCCGTCGTCCTCGTCGGCAGCCAGCGCTCGAGCGACCGCCCCTCGTCGGACGCCGCGCAGAACCTGCTCGCCGCCGCCCGCGTCGCCGCCACCACGGACCTCGGCGAGGTCGTCGTCGTGATGCACGAGACGACGGAGGACACAGCCTGCGCCATCCACCGCGGCGTCCGCGTCCGCAAGCTGCACACCAGCCGCCGCGACGCCTTCCAGTCCGTCAACGTCCCGCCCCTCGGCCGGGTGGTAGGCGACACCGTCACTCTCGACCAACCGTACCGCAAGGCGACGAAGGGACCGACGCGCAGCGACGGCAAGTGGGACGAGCGCGTCTCCATGATCCTGAGCTACCCGGGCCTCTGGCCGGAGCACATCGAGGACGTCGTGCTCAAGGCCACGGTCATCGTCGGCACCGGCCTCGGCCACATCGCCCGCCGCTGCCTGCCCGGCATCCAGGCCGTCATCGCCAAGGGCGCGCACGTCGTCATGGCGAGCCAGGCCATCCACGGCCGCGTCAACATGAACGTGTACTCGACGGGGCGCGACCTCTTGCAGATGGGCGTCCTGCCCGCCGAGGACATGCTGCCCGAGGTGGCGTACATCAAGATGATGTGGATCCTCGGGCACACCGAGGACCCGGCGAAGGTCCGCGAACTGTTCCTCACCGACATCGCTGGCGAGCTCAACGCGGTCACGGATGTGCGCGCGTTCGGCCAGGTGCGCCTTCCGGAGGCCAAGGCTTGACGCGCCCGCTACGACCGGCCACGGATTGCACGGATTCCACGGAGGCGATGGTTCCGTGAGCTCCGTGAAATCCGTGGCCGGGCCGTCGTCGTTGACCGGCGAGCAGGCCCGCGCCGCCGCCTTGGCCGAGCGCGTCGACTACAAGGCCGTCGGCTTCCGCTGCGGCCTGGAGATCCACCAGCAGCTCGACACGCGCAAGCTCTTCAGCCCGTGCCCGAGCGGCGTCGTCGAGCCCGACCAGGTCGCCGCGCGCACCATCGCCGTGCTGGACCGTCGCCTGCGCGCCACGCAGTCCGAGCTGGGCGAACTGGACCCGGCTGCCTTGGCCGAGATGCGCAAGGGCAAGGCGTTCCGCTACCTTGCCATCGACGGCCTCACCAGCCTCGTCGAGACCGACGAGGAGCCGCCGCACCCGATGAGCCAGGACGCGCTCGACGTCGGCCTGCAGTTCGCCGGCCTCATCAAGGCCCGCCCGGTCGCCGAGGTCCACGTCATGCGCAAGACCGTCATCGACGGCAGCAACACGTCCGGGTTCCAGCGCACCTCGTTCATCGCCTGGGGCGGCATCCTCGACGTCGAGGGCGGCGACGTGCGCTGCCAGACGCTCAGCCTCGAGGAGGATTCCGCGCGCAAGCTCGACGACGCCGGCGGACTCGTCACGTACACCCTCGACCGGCTCGGCATCCCGCTCCTTGAGCTCGCCACGGAGACCGACATCCACGACCCGCCCCACGCCCAACGCACGGCGGCCCGCATCGGCGCTCTCCTGCGTGCCACGGGACGCGTCAAGCGTGGCCTCGGCACGATCCGCCAGGACCTCAACGTGAGCGTCGCGGTCGGCACGCGCGTCGAGGTCAAGGGATGCCAGGACCTGCGCGCCCTGCCGCGCATCGTCGAGGGCGAGGTGCGGCGCCAATTGTGGATGCACCACGTCCGTGAAGCCCTCGCCGCGCGTAAGCCGGCCGCTCCCGGCGCCTGCATGGACGTCACCGCCGCCTTCGCCCAGACCGGCGCCAAGTCCGTCAAGGACGCGACGGCGCGCGGCGGCAAGGTCCTCGCCCTGAAGCTCCCCGGCCTCGCCGGCCTCCTCAAAGGCGCCATGAAAGAGGGCCCCCGCCTCGGCCGCGAGCTCGCCGACCACGCCAAGGTCGCCGCCGGCGTCAAGGGCATCTTCCATTCCGACGAGTTGCCGGCCTACGGCATCAACGAGTTGGAGGTCGTCGCGGTCCGGAAGAACCTGGGATGCGGCCCCGACGACGCCTTCGCGTTGTGCGTCGAGGCCGAGCCCATCGCCCGCAAGGCGCTGGAGGCCGTCGCCGCCCGCGCGAAGGCCGCCTTGCTGGCCCCGGCCGGCGAGGTCCGCGCGGTGCAGCCGGACGACTCGACGCGGTTCCTGCGCCCCATGCCAGGAGCGGCCCGCATGTACCCCGAGACGGACGTCCCGCCCATCCGCATCACCGAGGCGCGTTGGAAGGCGACGCTCGCGCACCTTCCGGCCAAGCCGGAGGAACGCGTCGCCCTCCTCGTCAAGACGCACGGCGTCAGCCAGGACACGGCGAAGCAACTCCTCGCCGACGGCCTCGACGCTGACTTCGCGGCCCTCGTCCAATCGGGCGCCGAACCGGCGCTTGCCGGCCGCGTCCTGCTGCAATACCTTCCGACCCTGGCCAACGGCGAACGCCTGTTGCCCCGCATGGCCGAGGTCTTCGCTGCACTCAAGGCCGGCCGCTTCGCCAAGGAAGCCGTCGAGCCTCTGCTGAAGGCGCTCGACGCCGAGCCCGTCGCCTCGCTGGAGCACGCGATGGCGAAGGCCGGCATCGGCGCCGCGGCGGACACCCACGCCGTCGATGCGGTGATCGCCAAGGTCCTCGCCAGCCGCGCCGAGCTGGTCAAGAGCAAAGGCATGGCCGCGATGGGACCCTTGATGGGCCCCGTCATGGCCGAGCTCCGCGGCAAGGCCGACGGCGCCGTCATCAACGCCCGGCTGAAGGCGGCCTTGGAAAAAGCGGCAGAGGCTTGACATGCGCTGCGCCGCCCGACGAGCCACGGATTGCACGGAGACCACGGAAGGTGTTTCCGTGCAATCCGTGAAATCCGTGGCCCGGAGGCGGGCGTAGATGCCCCGCCTCGTCCTCGCCTCCTCGTCGCCACGCCGGCCCATCCTGCTGCGCCACCTCACGGAGGACTTCACCGTCGATTCCGTGCCCGTCGAGGAAGTCGCGCCGCGCGCCCTCTCCGTCGCCGAGGCCGTCGAGGTCATCGCCCGCAAGAAGGCGCTCGCCGTCTCCGCCAAGCACGCCGACGCTTACGTCCTGGCCGCCGACACGGTCGTCGTCCTCGGCGACGAGCTCGTCGACAAGGCGCGCGACGTCCCCCAGCTGCGGGCCCAGCTCGCCATGCTCGCCGGCGGCACGCATCAGGTGTGGACCGGGCCCGCCCTTGCATGGGCAGGAAAGGCCATCGACCGCCGCCATGCCGTGACGGCCG
>JAXDQQ010000161.1:0-7928 GCA_034667805.1 Thermoplasmata archaeon
TCCTTCCGCCGTCGTGGGCGTCGGCGGCGTGGCCGAGAACGATTTTGCCCTCATGGAATGGAAGAGGGCGGCGCGGAGCGCCGCCTCGGCGCGTTCCGCGCGCCGATTCTCCAAAGTCTAGGCCTGGACGCCGCAGGCGTCGCCGTCGGAAGGCGAAGGGACCTCATGAAGCAGGAACGGCGCCGCGCCAGTGGGCCTCACCTAAAGGCTTAAACCAAGCCCATCTTGGGCGAAGACCGCAGCACGCCCGTCCCTAGCGTGCGCCACCCCAGGGACCCCACCATGTACCGCATCATCCAGATGAGCGACACCGTCCGCATCCCGCCCGAGCGCATGACCGACGACCTCGGCCACACCATCTCGGAGCTCGTGCAGAAGTCCTTCGAGGGCCGCCTCAACAAGACGCACGGCATCACGGTGCTCACGACCGCGGTCCGCCCCGACGGCGAAGGCCAGGTCATCCACGGCGACGGCGCGATCTACCAGAAGGTCGCCTTCGACGCCCTCGTCTTCAAGCCCGACAACCAGGAGGTCGTCGACGGCATCGTGGCGGAGGTCGTCGAGTTCGGCGCCTTCGTCCACATCGGTCCCCTGGACGCCCTCACGCACATGAGCCAGGTCATGAACGACTTCATGACGGCCGACGTGCACAACGAGCGCCTCATCGGCAAGGAGACTGGCCGCACCCTCGAGGTCGGCGAGAACGTCCGCGCCCGCATCGTCACCGCCAGCCTCAACGAGCTGTCCCCCCGCGAGTCCAAGATCGGCCTCACCATGCGCCAGCCCGGCCTGGGCAAGTTCGAGTGGATCGACGAGGACCGGCGCAAGGCCAAGGAAGGCCCGAAGGACGGCGAGGGTGGCGAAGGCGGCGAGGGCGGCGAGCCCAGCGCCAAGCCGACGAGCCGCCGCCAGGCGAAGAAGGCCGAGAAGGCCGGCGCCGGAGCTGCTTAGATGTCCAAGGCCTGCAAGCAGTGCCACCTCCTGACCGAAGAGGTCCAGTGCCCCAACTGCGGCGGCCAGACCTCCAAGAACTGGAGCGGCCTCTTGACCATCATCGACCCGAGCCAGTCGGAGCTTGCGAAGACGATGAACATCAGCAAGCCCGGCACCTACGCGCTCAAAGTCCGTTAGGTCGCCGCACCGATCCGGTTCCATGCCAGGGCCCGTTCGGTTCCCCGAACGAGGTCCAGACACCTTCCACCGTCGTCGTCGGCGTGGGCTGGTTTGACGACTAGGCCCTCATGGAAGTGACGGGTGGCGGCGCGGAGCGCCGCCCGGCGCGCTTCGCGCGCCGATTCTGCAGCTCGTTGAGCTGGAAGTCGCCGGCGTCGGCGGAGGAAGACGTTGGGGGGTCATGGAGCAGGAACGGCGCCGTACCGACGCTTCCGCCAACCCAATATCCCCGTTGCAGGTGGCCCACCCGATGACGGTCACCCTCGCCACGATCCCCAAGGAGGCCAAGGCCCTCCCCGCCGAGGCGCAGCAGGCCTACGTCTCCGCCTACAACCTCGACTTCGGCTGGCGCTGCAGCGAGGGGCACGCCGCCAAGGCCGCCTGGCTGGCCGTGGGCGCGCGCTGGCCGGAAGCGATGCCCAAGGAGTAGCGGCATGCAGACGTCGGCGCCGGCCGACCTCAGGCCGCCGCGCCGCTACGTCCTGCCCGATGGCCTGCGCGGCGAGCTCGCCGGCGCGTTCGGCCCGATCGTGCAGTCCGCCGGGCTCATTGCGGCCCTCGAGGGCGCCGACATCGTGCTCGCCGTGGGCGACGTCGTGAGCCTGACCTTGAAGACACTCGGCGTCACGCCCCAGCTCTTCGTCTGCGACTACCAGACGCAGCGTGGCCTGCCTGGCAAAGGGTCGGCCGGGGCGATGGCGGCCGCCGCGAAGGACGCCGCCAACGAGAAGACGCTCTACGAACTGGAGCTGGGCACTTGGGGCGAGCTGTCCTTCCGCGTGCGCAACCCGGCCGCCTCCATCACGCGCGAGGCGTGGGACGCCATCCGCCTCGGCCTGCAGCACGACGAGGGCCCGGTGCGCGTCGTGGTCGAGGGCGAGGAGGACCTGCTCGGGATCCCGTGCTTCTTGGAGGCCCCCAACGGCTCCGTCGTCCTGTACGGCATGCCGAACCAGGGCGTCGTCGTGGTGCGCGTCGATGCCGCGTTCAAGGCGAGGGTCGCGGCCCTCTTGGCGAAGTTCACCCGCGAATGAGGGACCGTGGGGATGGCCTTGGCCGCTACTTGACGGAGACCGCTTCCAGCGAGTAGTCGGCGGCCCACGTGGAGCGGACCGGCCCTGCCGCCGGGGGCAGCACGGTGAACTCCCACTGGCTCTGCGTCGCGTACGGCCCGTCGCCGCCATGCTCGACGAGGATCTCGTATGTGCGCACCCCGCCATTAGTGCTCACCGGCTCGGCGCGCGCGAACTCGCGGTCGAGGCCGCTGTGGTAGAACAGCTCCAGGTCGCGCGGGCCCGAATAGGTCAGCTTTACGCTCACCATGTACGCGTCCGTCGGCACGGTCTGGCCCGAGGCAGGCCGGAAGACCTGCGGGCAGGCCAGGCCATCGCAGCCCTGGTCGCCCAGGTCCTCCAGGTACGACAGGGAACCGCTCTCGTCGACGAGAGGGAGCTGGGCAGCGCCCTTCCACGGGTCGGGGTGCGGCGGGAAGACCGGCAGAGGCAGGCTGCGGATGGCGTCCACCTTCAGCCCGACGGAGCCCTTGAACCGGAGCGGCATCGGGTCGGGGCTCGACATGCGCAGCTCGAAGACCCATGCCGAAAGGAGCTGGTGTGGAAGATCGGCCGCTGGGGCGCCGACCTCGAGGGCCACCGGCTCGCCGCTCACGACATCGGCGACCTCGACGGTGGCGTTCTGCCCGGCGGTCTTCATCCAAAGCACCGGGCGCGTGTACGAATCCGCCTGCGCGTCCGTCCAGGTGAAGGTGACCTCGACGGAACCGGTGCCCTGCGGGACGACGTGGCCGGACTCCGGCAGGAAGGCCCGCACGACGATGTCCTGGCCGCTGGCGAAGCCGGGGCCCGTGCCGGGCTGGTCGCCGCCCGGGTGCGCGAGGTCCACGACCGTGAGGCGGTCCTTGCCGCCCCAATAGTCGTGGATGTGCGAGCCGGGCGCCGTGGCGTTGGCGAAGTCGTCCACGCGGGTGATGACCGTGGCCGATTCGGTGGGGACGACGGGGTCCGCGGCGGGGTCGGAGCAGCCGGCCAGAAGGGCGACGACGGCCAGCAGGCACAGGGCGCGCATGGCAGGTCGAGGAGGGCCCAAATGCTTCAAGCCTTGCGGAAGTCGGCTCCGGGGTCGGTGCAGGCTTGTCACCGCCGCTCCATGCCTCATCCCTGTCGACAAGCGGGCAACTGCTCAATCCTGCGCCTGAAGGTATTCCGGACAGGTCCCGGCCAGTCCTTCCGTGGCCGCTCTGCCTGACCGTCCCGGAGACCGTGGTGTCGTCAAGCTCAAGGAGAGCCCGATCCGGGGCCCGGGGCCAGAGGCGTCGAAGTACGCGCGCAGCCTCATCGAGGCCTCCTTCGACCCCTTGGTGACCATCAGCGCCGATGCCAAGATCACCGACGTCAACGAGGCCACCGTCACCGCCACGGGCCTGACGCGCGAGGCCCTCATCGGCACCGACTTCTCCAGCTACTTCACCGAGCCCGCCAAGGCGCAGGAAGGGTACCGCCTGGCCTTCAGCAAGGGCCTGGTGCGCGACTTCCCGCTCACCATCCGCCACGCCACGGGCCGCCTGACGGACGTCCTCTACAACGCCACCGTGTACCGCGACGAGGCGGGCAACGTCCTCGGCGTCTTCGCCGCCGCGCGCGACGTCACCTTGCAGAAGCAGGCCAGCCAATACGCGCGCAGCCTCATCGAGGCCTCCCTCGACCCGATGGTCACCATCAGCCCGGAAGGCAAGATCACCGACGTCAACGGCGGCTCGATCCGCGTCACCGGCGTCCCGCGAGAGGGGCTCATCGGCACCGACTTCTCCGACTACTTCACGGAGCCCGGCAAGGCCCGCGCCGGCTACCAGGAACTGTTCTCCAAGGGGTTCGTCACGGACTATCCCCTGACGATGCGCCACACGAACGGACAGCTGACCCAGGTGCTCTACCGCGCGACGGTGTACAAGGACGCCCTGGGCAACGTGCTGGGCGTCTTCGCGCAGGCCCGCGACGTGACGAAGGAGAAGGAGGCGGAGGCCGAGGTCGCCGTGCAACGCCAACGCGAGCTGGCCCGCCTGGCCGAGCTCGAGAGGTTCCAGCGCCTCACCGTCGGGCGCGAGCTGAAGATGATCGAGCTCAAGGCCGAGATCGAGGAGCTGCGCAAGCAGCCCGGGCTTGGCGGGGCTGCGGCGTGACCTCCAGCCAGCGGACCGCCCAGCCCAGCGTCGCCAGCCAGGTCAGCGCCACTGACATGCAGCTGGCGACCCTCAACATCCTGGAGGACTTCGAGCTGGAACGGACGCGCCAGGACGAGATGCGCCGGGCCAAGTTCAACATCCTCGAGGACTTCGACCTGGAGCGCTCGCGGGCCGAGAGCACGCAGCGCGCCGTCCTCAACATCCTCGACGACCTCAAGTCGGAGGGCGAGAAGGTGCGCGCCGCCGAACGGGCCCTTGAGGCGCGTGCCCAGGAACTCGGCCGCTCCAACACCGAGCTGCAGCAGTTCGCGTACGTCGCCAGCCATGACCTGCAGGAGCCCCTGCGCACGGTCCACGGCGCCGTGCAGCGGCTGTCGCGCAAGTACGCCGGCCAGCTCGACGCCGAGGCGGACGAGTACTTCCGCTTCGCGACCGAGGGCGCCATCCGCATGCGCAACCTGATCCAGGACCTGCTGGCCTTCTCGCGCGTCGGCACCGGCAGCGCCCCGCTGGTCCCCACGCCTCTGGGCGAGGTGCTCGACGGCGTGCTCCTCGCGCTGCAGGCCTCCATCCACGAGTCGGGCGCCGTGATCGAGCACGACCCGCTGCCCACCGTCATCGGCGACGCAGGCCAGCTGGCCCAGCTGCTGCAGAACATGGTCGGCAACGCCATCAAGTTCCACGGCGCGGAGCCGCCGCGCATCGCCATCCACGTGCAGCGCCAGGGCGCGGCGCTGTGGCGCATCGAGGTGCAGGACAACGGCATCGGCATCGATCCGCAGCACTTCGACAAGCTGTTCATCATCTTCCAGCGGCTGCACGACCGCGACAAGTATCCCGGGACC
This sequence comes from Thermoplasmata archaeon, assembly GCA_034667805.1. Lineage (GTDB taxonomy): Archaea > Thermoplasmatota > E2 > JACPAO01 > JAHFTW01 > JAHFTW01. The sequence continues at coordinate 5,218 of JAXDQQ010000161.1, forward strand.
GGCGTGGGCCTGGCCATCAGCAAGAAGATCGTCGAGCGCCACGGCGGCAAGATCGGCGTCACCTCGGACCCTGGGCAGGGCACGACGTTCTGGTTCACGCTGCCCGCGGCGGCCCGGCCATGAAGGCCGCCCAAGAGACCACGGGCGAGGGCAGGCACCTGCACATCCTGCTGGTCGAAGACAGCGCATGGGACGCCAAGGTCGCCGTCGAGGCGTTCCAGCACGCGTCCCGCCACTCGAAGGTCGAGGTGGTGCTCGACGGAAGCGCCGCCCTCAGGCGCCTGCGCGACCCCAACCTGGCGCGGCCCGACCTCGTGCTCCTCGACCTCAACCTGCCGAAGGTGGACGGGCGGGAAGTTCTTGCCGAGGTCAAGTCCGACCCGTCGCTGCGCCGCATCCCCGTCATCGTGCTGACGACCAGCCGCGCCCACACCGACGTCGCCATCGCCTACGACCTGCACGCCAACAGCTTCCTCAACAAGCCCTTCGACCCCGACGAGTACCCCGCGCTGGTGAGCGCCATCGAGGATTTCTGGCAGGTGTGGAATGTCCCCAACGCATGAGCCGCTCCACGTGCTGCCGCACGACACCCTCGACGTCCTGCTCTTGGAGGACTCCGATTGGGACTCGAAGACGGCCCAGGAAGCTCTGGTCGGCACGGGGCAGCCCTTCGCGGTCGAGCGCGTGGTCCGCCTGTCCGACGCGCGCAAGCGGCTGGGCGAGCGGGCCTTCGACGTCGTGCTGTGCGACCTGAACGTGCCCGACAGCCGCGGCCTTTCGACCTTGCAGGCCGTCCTGGCCGCCGTCCCGTCCGGGACCGCCGTCGTGGCGTTCACTGGCGAAGGCGACGTCGAGATGGGCCGCCGCGCGCTGGCCGCCGGCGCGCAGGATTTCGTGCAGAAGGGCATCGAGGGCTTCGTCGGCCTCCGGCGCAGCCTGGAGTTCGCCGTCGAGCGCCATCGCCTCGCGGCGGCCCTGGCGCTGGCCAAGGAAGTCGGCGACCGGGCGGACTTCCTGGAGAAGCAGGACCGCTCGCGCGCCCTTTTCATGAACGTCGTGGCGCACGAGCTGAACAATCCCCTGACGCCGCTGCGCCTCCAGGTCGCGCTCCTGCGCCACCCGGGGGCGACTCCCCTGACGCCGAAGCAGGAAGCGTCCGTGGCGACGATGTCGCGCAACATCGAGCGGCTGGCCGGATTGGTGGCCGACCTGCTCGACATCTCCCGCATGGGCACCGGCAAGTTCCGCATGCAATCGCGCAAGGCCGACCTGGCCGAGGTGTGCCGCGAGGTGGTGGCCAACTACGCGCCGTTGGCGGCCTCCAAGAAGGTCACCATCGCCGCCGCCGCGCCAGACCCGGCCATCGCAGGGTTCGACGCCGCGCGCATCACGCAGGTCCTCCTCAACCTCGTCTCGAACGCCGTCAAGTTCACGCCGAGGGGAGGGCACGTCGTCGTCTCCTGCAGCGTGGTCGGCGACGAGGTCGTGGTGGCCGTGCACGACACGGGGCGAGGCCTCGAGCCGTCTCAGATCGCCCGGCTGTTCCGCCCGTTCGAGCAGCTGCAGGATGCGGCGACCGGGAGCCTGCAGGGCGGCATGGGCCTCGGCCTCTACATCTGCAAGGGCATCATCGATGCCCACGAGGGCCGCATCTGGGCCGCCAGCGAGGGAGCCGGCCGCGGCGCCACGATGACGTTCACCATCCCGGTGACCCCGGGCAACGCCGGGGTCGTCCCTGAACCCGAGCTTCCGGACGTGCCGGACCTGCCCGTCAAGCCCGTCGTCATCCGCCCCATCAAGCCCCGAATCCCTTATACGGCACCTCCCGTGGACGGCTTGCCCAGCAATGGGCCATGAAGCACCTCCCGCGAGCCTTCCCTGAAGGCTTGAGGGGTTGCCGAAGAGGTTCGCCAATGGACGTCAAGATCACGCAGCAGAAGGACAACGCGCTGATGGCCCGCAAGGACATCCGCTTCCAGGTCGCCCACGCCGGCGAGACCACCCCGAGCCGCACCCAGGTGCGCCAGCTGGTGGCCGCCCAGGTCGGCACCAAGACCGAGAACGTCGTCATCGAGTCGATGGAGACCGAGTACGGGATCGGCCGCACCGCCGGCGTCGCCCGCGCCTACAAGAGCTCGGACGAGGCCCGCAAGACGGAGCGCACCCACCTGCTCAAGCGCAACGCCCTCTACATCGAGAAGGCCAAGAAGGCCGGCGCCGAGGGCGGCGACAAGAAGGACGAGAAGCCCGCCGCCAAGGCGCCCGCCGCGAAGAAGGGGGCCTAAGCCATGCCCGGAGAAGCCTCCAAGTTCTACACGATCGAGGGCACCAAGCTCGTGCGCAGCCACAAGGCGTGCCCGAAGTGCGGCCCCGGCGTCTTCCTCGCCCAGCACAAGGACCGCGTCCACTGCGGCCGCTGCGGCTTCATGGAGAAGGTCGAACGCGCCCCCAAGGCCCACAAGTAGGCCCGCCCCGGCCTTCTTCCCTTCTTTTCCCTTCGTCCCCTCCTGTTCTCTATAGATTCCGTTGCCTCGTGGCGTCAGCCTTCTCCTGTCCGCCGTTGCATGCAGCCGTGAACATGACAAACCAAACCTACGACATGAGCGCCTTCAAGGCGCCGAGCTGGGCGGGCGACTGGTGCCCGCGCTGCGACTGGGCCCAGACCTGCACGGACTGCAGGGCCTGCTGGATCTAGGTCCACGTGTAGGTGC
>JAXDQQ010000162.1:0-3398 GCA_034667805.1 Thermoplasmata archaeon
GAAGGACGAGCCGTCGGAGAGGCAGAAGGAGGCGGTGGAGCACGTCGAGGCGAAGGTCGGCCCGCGCACGGGCAAGAAGATCCGCCTCGACGCCGAAGACGCCAGGGCGGCCCTGGCGGCGCGCAAGAAGCCCAAACCAGGCAAGGACCCCATCCTCTGACTGCTTAACTTCAAGTGCGGGGCCCCAAATCGCGGCGCGTGGCCCTGACCCCCTCCGCCATGGTGGCCCTGGGCACGCAGGCCCCGGACTTTGCGCTGCCCGACACGGAAGGCCGCACGGTGCGCCTCCGGGACTTCGACGGCAAGCCGCTGCTGGTCATCTTCCTGTGCAACCACTGCCCCTACGTCAAGCACGTCGCCAACGACCTGGCGCAGGTGACGCAGAAGTACATCGACAAGGGCGTCGCCGTCGTCGGCATCAACTCGAACGACGCCGTCAACTATCCCGACGACTCGCCCGAGGCGATGAAGGTCGAGGCCAAGCGCCGCGGCTACGGGTTCCCTTACCTCTTCGACGAGAGCCAGGCCGTGGCCAAGGCGTACAAGGCGCAGTGCACGCCGGACTTCTTCCTCTACACGGCGGACCGGCAGCTGGCGTACCGCGGCCAGATGGACGACTCGCGGCCGGGCAACGGGAAGCCCATCACGGCGCATGACCTGACGGTGGCGGTGGACGCGGTGGTGGCCGGCAAGCCGACGGCGACGGTGCAGAAGCCATCGATGGGCTGCAACATCAAGTGGAAGTGACCAGGTGGCGAGCGGCCCGAAGCAATCCAACTCCGGCCTGCAGGCCTGGGCCACCAAACACCCGAAACTCTTCCGCGTCGTGCTGAACTTGTACCCGCCGTTCCGCGGCACCGGCGCCTGGTGCACCTTCATCGCCGACGACTGGAGCGAGATGCGCATCAAGATCCCCTTGTCGCTCCGCACGCGCAACTACGTCGGGACCATCTTCGGCGGCTCGCTGTACGCCGGCATGGACCCGCACTTCATGTTCATGCTCATGCACCGCCTCGGTCCCGACTATTTGGTGTGGGACAAGGCGGCCTCCATCCGCTTCCGCAAGCCGGGGCGCGCCGCGCTGACGGCGGTCTGCCGGATGCCGGACGAGGAGGTGGCCGAGGTGAAGCAGATCCTGGAGACGCAGGACAAGGTCGACCGCAACTATTCGGTGGACCTGGTCGGCAAGGACGGCACCGTGCACGCCACCGTCGACAAGGTCGTCAACGTGCGAAGGCGACGCCCGACGACGGCCTGACCGCGGATCACGCGGAAACCCGCGGAAACTGGTTCCGCGTGGTTCCGCGGGTTCCGCGGTTCGGCGTCGGCCTCAGCGGGACCAGGTGGCCTTGCTCGCCTTGGGGGCGCGCTTGCGCCGCGACTTCGTCGCCCGGGAGCGCTTGGCCATGCTGCCCTTGCGGCTGGACGCGGTCTTGGCGCGCTTGCCTGACTTGGGCTTAGCGCTCTTGGCCTTCTTCGCCGTCTTGGCCGGCTTCGCGGCCTTGGCCTGCTTGGCCCGGCGGCTGCCGACGACCTTCGGGTCGCCGCGGTTCTCCACCTTGGCGTCCTCGAAGATGGCGATGACGTTGCCCTCCGTGTCGCGGATGCGCGAGAAGACCACGGGCCCCATGTGGGTCGGGTCGGTCAAGACCTGCCCGCCGTGCTCGCGGATTCGTTGCAGGTGCGCCGAGAGGTTGCCCACCTTGACCATGAAGGTCGGGCCCTGCACGAGGTCGCTGCGCGGGATGAGGCCGCCGTTGATGGCGCCCGCCTTCTTCGGCATCCCGTTGGCGTGCGTGTCGACGCTGTTGGCCAGGGAGTAGGACGAGCCGGGGAGGTCGAAGACCTGCCAGCCGAAGGCGTCGAAGTAGAACTTCTTGGCGCGGTCGCGCGACTTGTACGGGAGTTCGAAGTGTTGCACCGGGTCCATGGCGGGATCTCCAACGCGTCATCGTGGCTGGGCGATAAAGGCGGCGGCCCTCACATCAGGGGAGGGATGTCGCCGGGCATCCCCTTGGGCGAGCCGCTCCGGCCGGTCCCGCCCCGCAGTCCTGCGGCGCTGCTCGACCGCTTGGCGTAGGCCGCGTCGAGGCGCAGGACCGCGATGGCCGTCTCGAACGCGCCCGCCACGGCGCGCCGCACGCAAGGCGACGCGTCGAGCACGCCCTCCGCGTCGGCCAGCAAGCCCCCCTCCAACGCATCGCGGCCGGCGTTGCGCAGCAGGTCGTCCGCCAGCGCGTCCACCGCGTCGGCGGCGGCGTGCACGGCGATGGGCGCCTTGCCCGGCGCCAGGTCGGCCGCCTTGCGCAGCGACGCGGCTAGTCCGCGCTGCCAGCGGCCGCCGCCCTGCAAGGCGCGCGACCTCGCCTCCGGCAAGACGGCCCCCGCTGCGCGCAGCAGGCGCTCGCCGGCCTCGACGGCCGCGTCGGCGGACGGCTTGGAGTGCGCGGGCACGACGAACGTCGCGGACGGCCCGGCGCCGCGCACGAGCCAGCCCTTGCGCGGGCGGCGGCGCACGAGCGAAGCGCGGCCGATGTCCTGCGCGGTGGCGTCCTCGAGCCGCGCGAGGCGCTTGGCGCCGGTGGCCGCCTCGAGGCGCCGCAGGGCGCTCTTGGGTGCGTCGGTCCAGAAGGCGACGCCCGCGTCGAGAAGCAGGCCCCGCAAGTCCTCGTCGATGGCCTTCGCGCAGACGACGAGGCCCACGCCCAGGCCAAGCAGGAGGGACGAGGCGCGCCGGCGGAGCGCGTCCTCCGCGCCGGCAAGGCCTGCCAGCGCGGCCGTCGTGCGGACCGTGGCCTGGGCGCCCTCGACGCGCGGCTTGGCGGACCACCCGCCGTCGAGGACGAGGACGCCGACCGGGCCTTCGGCGTGCGGCGGGTCCTTCGCGTCGAGGACGACGCCGTCGAGCCACGCCGGGCCCTCGGGCTCGGCGCGCACGTCGATGGCGTCGAGGTCGAGATCCTCGCCGGCCTTCGCCATGCGCGCAAGGCCTTGCACGGCGACGGCGGCCCAGCCGGCCTCGGCGACGTGCGCCAGCGCCTCGGCCGCCGGGCTCTTCGCCTCGTTGGCCGCCAGCCACGCCTTCGCCTGCCGCGCGGCAAGCTGGTAGCCCTCCAGCCACGTCGGCGGGGCGGGGCTTGCCTCGCGCAAGGCCGCGGCGACCAGCCGGGCGGTGAGAAGGACGGCGGCGGTGGCGCCGTCGCCATGGGCCTGGTGCAGCCGGGCCGCGAGGTCGACGTACGGAGCCAAGAGAGGGCCGGAGCCGGTCTCCCGCAGCGCGAGGGCGGGCGAGCGCACCCAGGTGGCCTCGCCGTCGCCGCCGGTCACGACGAGCTTGGCGGCGCCGTGCGGGCCGTAGCCGGGCGCCAGGAACCCTTCGAGCCAGCGCGCGGTGGTGA
>JAXDQQ010000163.1:0-5712 GCA_034667805.1 Thermoplasmata archaeon
CCAGGAAACCGGGATTCCACGGATCCCGCGAATCAGGGACCGTGCCAGCGCCATTCGTTCAATTCGTGAAATCCCTGCTTGGTCCGTTGGTCGGCCGGGCGGCCCACGTCGCGAACGACGCCCCCAACAGGTAGAGCGCGATGAGCGGCACCGCCAGAAGGACCTGGCTGACGATGGTCGGGTCGGGCGTGACGACCATGGCGACGACGAGGATGGCCACGACGGCGTGCCGCCACTTCGCCCAGTACGAGCGCGGCGACACCAGCCCGACGCCGCTGAGCAGGCCCATGACGAGAGGCATCTCGAACGCCAGCCCGCAGCCGGCGAGGAACGCGAGGGTGAACGTCGCGAAGTCGGAGACCGTGAGGTAGTTCGCGGCGCCCAAGGCGTCGGAGAACCGGTACAGCGCGTCGAAGGTGACCGGCAGGAGCACCAAGAAGCCGAAGGCCGCGCCCAGGAGGAAAAGCGCCACCGCGGGGAGGACGGACCACGCCAGCAGGCGCCGTTCGGCGGGCCGCAACGCCGGCGCCAAGAAACGCGCCAACTGGTCCATGGCCACCGGGATGGCGAGGGCGATCCCGATGCCTAGCGCGATGGAGAACTGCGCCACGAAGCCGTCGGCCGGCCCCGTCACGATGAGCTGGACGCCCGCCGGCAGCAGGACATCGGCCGCCGCGCGGAAGAGCTGGCTCGCCAGCGTGTCGTAGAGGCCTGGCACGGGGACGGGCCATCCGCCGCGCTCCTCGACGCGCACCGTGAGGGCGGCGATCGTGCCGACGACGAGCACGCCCGCGACGACGAGCAGGCGCCGGCGCAGCTCCTCGACGTGCTCGAGCAGGCGGCCGCGCTCGAGGCCCGGCGCGCGCCGCAGCAAGGCCAGCAGCGTCGCCAACGCCAGGAGCGCGAGCACCGCCAGCGTGCCCACGCGCAGGAGCCACGGCGCCGCCATGGCCGTGCGACAGGGGGCGGCGTGATGAAGCTGATGCAGCGATTTTCCCCCGATTCGACGGAGCAAGGCGGCAGCCCTGCCGCGGCAATCCGCTTCATCCGTCCCGCTCCGCTGAATCAGCCACCCTTTTCAGGGGTGCCCCTCCTGGGGAACGGTGCAAGGACTGTCGGACCTGCGCGCCATCTGTTCGGCGCCTGGCAAGGTCATCCTCTTCGGCGAGCACGCCGTCGTCTACGGCCATCCCGCTCTCGCCGCGGCGACGGACCAGCGCACGCACGTCGAGGTCGACTGCTGCGGCACCGAGTTCACGGTCAACGGGTTCCGCATCCACGACCGCTTCCACTCGTACCTGCTGACCGCGGTCCAGCAGCTGTGGGACCGCAAGGACCCCGTGCGCATCCAGACGGAAGGCGGCGTGCCCTCCGCGTCCGGCACCGGCTCCTCCGCGGCCCTCACCGTGGCGTGCGTCGGCGCCTTGCACAAGCTCCTCGGTCGCACCGAGCTGGCGGACCTTGCGCAATCGGCGTTCAACGTCGAGCGCGGCACGCAAGGCGGTGGCTCTCCGACGGACACCTCGACGGCGACGGCCGGCGGCGGCATCGCCATCAGCCGCTCGGACGAGCCTCCCGGCGTCGGCACCAAGCTGTGGGACGTCGTGTGGGACCGTGAGGGCGAGGAGAAGCGCAGCTGGACCGTCGAGCGCATCGAGATCCCCGACCTCACCGTCGTCGTCGGCAACTCCGGCGTGAAGGGCCGCACCGACGAGCAGGTCGCCCAGGTGGCGCACGCCGCGAAGAAGAACGCCATCGTGCGCGACGCCCTGGCCGACATCGGCAAGATCACCCGCCAGGCAGTGCCTCTGCTGCGCGCCAAGGACTTCGTCGCCGTGGGTGCCTTGATGGACAAGGCGCACGCCGCCCTGCACATGGTCGGCGTCAACCACCCCGCAGTCGAGCAGCTCGTGCAGGCCGCCCGGGCCACGCCGGGCACCCTGGGCGCCAAGCTCACGGGTGCCGGCGGCGGTGGCTCGATGTTCGCGCTGACCGAGCGGCCGGAGGCCGTCGCGGCGGCCATCCGGGCCGTGGGCGGGACGGCCTACACCCTCAAGCTGGGAGGCCCCGGCATCCAGTGGCACGACGCCCCGCCGGGCCATTCCCCGGCCTCGGCGGCAAGCTCCACCGAGCCCTCGCCCGCGGCAGGCGCCCCCGCCACGGTGTCTTGAACCTTCGCGGCCGGATTCATGTGCCAGGGCCGCCCGAGCCGAGGGCATGGCCCCGCACCGGTGGTCGTCCCGCACGGCCGTTCGCAAGGAGGACCAGTTCACCGCGGCCCCCGACTTCATCGACCAGCACGACTCGGACCACATGCCCATGTGGGGCCGACTGGGAGCCTCCTGGCATGGCATGGCGCCGCAGCGCCAGGTGCTTGTCGCCTCGTCCATCCTGGTCATCGCCGGGGCGCTCGGGGCCCTGGCCCTCTTCACCATCGCCGACCTGTCAGGAGGCTCCACCGGCTCCTCCAGCCAGGACCTCGCCGCCAAGCCCGGAGGCGACCCGGCTGCCCCCTTGGGACAGGCGGACGACCAGGTCAGCGGATTGCTCAACACCACGAGGCCGGTCCCCTCGCCGACCCTAGGGCCTTCGCCCTAGCAGCGCCCCTAAAAGGCCTGCATGACGCCCCCTGATTTTCAGTATTTAAGCCTCATCCGAAAGCGGCAAGGCCGTCCTGCGGGACAACCGGGGGCCGTGGACGTCCACGCGCCCAAGCGCGGCCCGCTAGGGCCGCCGGCCCCCTCCCCGAAGGGCCCCCCCTCTGGGGCCACACCGCCCCCGCGGCGCAGCCCTCCAGCCGGAGCGATGGCCGCCGCCGGCATCGCCGCCGTGCTTGGCATCGCCGGGGCGTTCGCCCTGCTGGCCATGACGGCCGGCAGCGGCACCGCCGTCGACGGGCCCCAGGCGGCGCAAGGGCAGTCCGGAGGCGCCCTGGGCGGGCAAGACGCAGGTGGCATCGTGGACAGCGCCACGGGCGACCCGTCCAGTTTGCTCCCTGGGAACGCCGCCTCTGGGTCGGCCGGCTCGGCAGGGGCCAGCCAGGGCTCACCAGCCCCGGGCGGACCCAGCGCGTCCGCGGGCACATCCGCAGGCGCGTCGGCCGCGTCCACCTCGTCGGGTTCCCTGCCCACCTCGGGAATCCCCCTTCCGACGTCTGGCGTTCCGCTTCCGAGCGGTTCCAGCTCCAGCTCAAGCAGCTCGGTCAGCGCCGCCCCTTCCAGTTCATCGTCCGCGTCCGGCCTCCCGCTCCCGACCGTGCCCGTCCCGACGCCGACGATCCCGTCGTTGCCCATCTAGCAGGGCGCCGTCGCCGGCATCGGGTTCGGCGAAAGTCCCAAAGCCAAGCTCGCCCTGCCCGTCCGCATGCCGCGGCCCGCCCTGGTCAAGCTGGGCGGCTCCCTGTTGACCGACAAGGCGGAGGAGTCGAGCTTCCGGCGGCCCGCCGCGCGCCGGCTCCTCTCCGAGGTCGCGAAGGCGAACCTGCCCACCGTCCTGCTGCATGGCGCGGGCAGCTTCGGGCACCCGCAGGCGGCCCGGCACAAGCTCGGCCAGGCCAAGGCGAAGCCGGACGGCGTCGCCGAGGTGCTCGCCGCCGTCGGCGCCCTCTCCGCGCAGGTCGTCAGCCTGGCGCAAGAGGCCGGCCTGCGGCCGCTGGCCTTCCCGCTGCACCACACCGCCCGCATCGAAGGAGACTCGCTGGCGGACCTGCCCATCGAGGGGATCGGCAAGGCCATCGAGGAAGGCTACACGCCGGTCCTGAGCGGGACCCTCGTGCGCGACCCCGCGCTCGGCTGGCGCGTCGTCTCCGCCGACGAGCTGATGCAGGTCCTCGCGGCGGAGCTGACGCCACGCCTGGCCGTCTTCGCCACCAACGTCGACGGCGTCTTCGACCGCGACCCGACGGAGCCTTCGGCCCGCCTGCTCGTCAAGGTCGATGGCACCGTGCTGGCCAGCCGGGGCGGCAACGGCAGCGACGTGACCGGCCGCATGGCCGGCAAGCTCGACCGCGCCCGCGCCGTGGCGGCCCACTGCCCCACCCTGATCCTCAACGGCGAGGTCAAGGGCCGCCTGCTCGACGCGCTCAAGGGCAAGACGGTGCCGTGCAGCCGCGTCGAAGGCTAGGGCGAGGCCTTGCGAAGGCCTTCAAATACGGTGGCCTTGCGCCGCCCAGAGGCTCCCACTCATGCCCACCCTCCCCGGCGCCACCCCGCAGCAACAGAAGGTCTACGACTTCCTCCACGCCAACGGCCACATGAGCGAGACCAAGCTGCAGGACGCCGACCGCATCGCGCTCGGCGCCAAGCTGCCCAAGGGCATCGCCGCGCAGGCCCTCCTCGACCTCGAGAAGAAGGGCTTCGTGCGCCGCGTCGCACGCGGCAAGGCCGCCGGCTACTACATCACGAAGGAGCCCGGCGCCGTCGAGAAGGTCAAGGGCGACGGCGAGTTCTCGGCGGACGACCTCTTCTAGGCGCGCCCGCCTTGCTTCGCGCGGCGGGCAGTCCGACTCACGCTTGAGTCCCCCTTGGGACCGCGCCGTCGAGCGTCGATAGGCCATCGAACTCTCTAAACCCAAGATGCCAGTAGCTGGCACCGTGCCAAAGCGCCCCGCCAAGAAATCCCCTGGGGAGCGCAAGCCGGTCGCATCCAAGTCCGAGGCCGATCTGGCGGCCGAGACGGAGCGCCGCAAGGAGGAGCACTTGCGCATCCCACTCGAGAAGGACGTGCGCAGCATCCCGAGCCCTTGGGCCGGCATCCGCCTTACGCACAACGCCCTGCCCGAGGTCGACAAGTCCGACGTCCGCCTCGACACGACGTTCCTCGGTCACAAGCTCCGGGCCCCCATCCAGATCACCGGAATGACGGGTGGCGCCCGCAAGGCCAAGGAGGTCAACGACCGCCTTGCCGCGGCGGCGGCGGAGCACGGCCTCGCAATGGGCGTTGGTTCGCAGCGCGCCGCCGTCGAGAACCCCAAACTCGCCGACACCTACTCCGTCATCCTCGACCACGAGGTCCCCGTGCGCTTCGCCAACCTCGGCCTGCCGCAGGTCATCCTGTGGGGCCAGCAGGCGGCCGCCAAGGCGGAGGCCGCGGTCGAGATGGTCGACGCGCACGCCCTCTACGTCCACCTCAACTACCTCCAAGAGGCCGTCCAGCCCGAGGGCGACACCGTCGCCAAGGGAGGCCTGGCGGCCATCCAGCGCCTCGCCAAGGACCTCAAGGTACCCGTGCTGGCCAAGGAGACCGGCGCCGGGATGACCGGGCTCGCGGCGCACCAGCTCCAGAAGGCGGGCGTCAAGGCCGTCGACGTGGGCGGACTCGGGGGCACCAGCTTCTCGGCCGTCGAGTACTACCGCGCCAAGGACCAGGGCGACGCCCTCAAGGCGCGCCTCGGCAAGACGTTCTGGGACTGGGGCATCCCGACACCAACGGCAGTCCGCGAGGCGCGGGCCGCCTGCCCGCAGCTGCCCCTCGTGGCCACCGGGGGCCTCGAATCCGGCCTCGACGCGCTGAAGGCGTTGTGCCTAGGGGCTGACCTCGCGGGTTTCGCCGGCCACCTGTTCCGCGCCAGCGCCAAAGGACCCCGTGGAGCCATCGAGGAGACCTCGCGGCTGCTGGAAGAGTTGAAAACGGGCATTTTCCTGCTGGGAGCCACTTCACCGACTTCTTTGTCGGAGGACCACCTGGCATGAACCTCGAAGCCGCGCTCCGCCC
>JAXDQQ010000164.1:0-6159 GCA_034667805.1 Thermoplasmata archaeon
GTACGCATCCACGCGCCGGTCGCGGAAGAACGGCCAGCCCCGCCGCGCCGCCTCGATCTCCTTGAGGTCACAAGGCACGACGAGCACTTCCTCACCTTCCCCGGCCTCCGCCGCCACGATGCCCATAGGGCGCGCCACGAAGGAGTGCCCCCAGAACTTCAGCTCGCCTTCCGTGCCGACGCGGTTGACGGCCACCACGAAGCAGTTGTTCGCGACGGCGTGGCTGCGCTGGATGGTGTGCCAGGCCTGGTGCTGGATGTCCTTGTACTCCATCTCGCCGACCCAGGTCCCGATCGCCGTCGGATAGAACAGGATGTCAGCGCCCTGCATCGCCGTCAGCCTCGCGGCCTCCGGATACCACTGGTCCCAGCAGATGAGCGTCCCGATGCGGCCGAACCTGGTGTCGAACGCCTTGAAGCCGAGGTCGCCCGGCGCGAAGTAGAACTTCTCGTAGAAGCGCGGGTCGTCGGGGATGTGCATCTTGCGGTACTTGCCAAGGAGCGACCCATCGGCGTCGATGACGACGGCCGTGTTGTGGTACAATCCCTTGGCCCGCTTCTCGAACAGGCTCCCGACGATGACGATGCCGAGCTTCTTCGCGGCGGCCTGCAGCGCCTTCGTCGTCGGGCCGGGCACCGGCTCCGCCAGGTCGAAGAGGCTGGCGTCCTCCTCCTGGCAGAAGTAGGGGCCCATGAAGAGCTCCTGCGTGCAGACGATGTTGGCGCCCTTCTTGGCGGCCTTCTCGATGAGAGACAACGTCCGCCGTAGGTTGTCGGCGGCGTCGTCGGAGGCGTGCGTCTGCACGACGCCGACCTTGACGACGTTGTGCGTCGCGGGGTGGGCCAGGGCGGCCGCGGCGCCCTTCGGGCCGGCGGGCTCGGCGGCGCGCTTGCCGCGGGCACGCGCGGGCTTGGACGGCTTGGCCTTCGAGGGCTTCGCCGTCACCCGCGCCGCAGACCTCGCCGCCATCGCATCGGCCACCGGATGCACGGCTTCAGGGTTTTGGTGCCGGGCGCCTGGCGGCTGCACCGGAACCGTTTGCCACGGAATGAAATAGGGACGCCCTGCTCACGCTGCATGGCCGGCAACCCCGTCCTTGGATTCTTGTCTGTGCAACCGACCGGCGACGGCCCCCACGCGACCGTCACGAAGATGCTGCGGCTGCTGGGCATCATCGTCCTCGTCGGCGCCGCCTTCTCCGTGCTGAACGGGATCCTGCTCATGGCCATGGGCTCCACCTACGGCCCGGTGGCCGGCGGGAGCGCGATCATCGGCATCGTCTTCGCCCTCGCGATCGCGGCGGCCGTCTGCTTCTGGATCACCTACACGATCACCCACTGGAACAACCACGACCCGCGGGGCAACACGCACGCCTTGGTCATCGGCATCCTCGCCGCCGTCTTCGGCGTCCTGGGCGTGCTGGGTGGCCTCGTCGGGGGCTTGGTGGGAGCCGCCATCTTTGGAGCCGGCGCCAGCGCCATCTACATGCTCGTCAACGGCCTCAGCCTCATCGTTTCGGCTGCGGAGGCCTACTGCGGCATCATGATCCTCATGAACCGCGGCAAGGCCATCGGCACCTCCGGCCACTCGACGGCCGCGACGAACTAGGCCTTCTTCGCGGGCTTCTTGTCCGCCGGCCCGGCCACGATGGGCCGCTCGGCGTCCGGGAAGGACCATTCGGACCAGGAGCCCGGGTAGAGCGCCGCCGTGCCCATGCCTGCGACCTCCATCGCCAGCACGTCGTGCGTGCTGGTGACGCCGGAGCCGCAGTAGCAGGCGACGCGCCCGACCTCCTGCACGCCGAGCTGCGTCTCGTAGTGGGAGCGCAGGTCGTCCGCGCTGCGGAACAGCATGCCCGGGCCGACGTTGCCGCCGAAGGGCACGCTCACGGCGCCGGGGATGTGGCCGGCGCGCTTGTCGACGGGCTCGACCTCGCCGCGGAAGCGCTCGCCGGCCCGCACGTCGACGAGCTGCCATTTGGGGCCGGGCTGGCCGATCTGCGTCTCGATGACCGGCGTGTCGATGGTCGGCATGGCGCCGGGCTGGGCCTCGGACTTCACGGCCTTGCGCGCGTTCTCGTGGCCCGGCTTCAAGGGCAGGCCGAGCGCCTTCCAGCGCGTGAGGCCGCCGTCGAGCACGGCCACGGGCTTGTGGCCGTAGTAGCGCAGGAGCCACCAGAGGCGGCTGGCCCATTGGCCGGCCTGGTCGTCGTAGCACACGACCTGGGTCTCCGGCGTGATGCCGAGGTTCCCGATGAAGCGCTGGAAAGACCCGGGCAGCGGCAGGGGGTGGCGGCCCTTGCGGCCGTCGCCGATCGGGCCCGACAGGTCGCGCTCGATGTTCGCCGGGTATGCGCCGGGGATGTGGGCCTTGGCGTACTCGCGCAGGCCCTTGTCGATGTCGGCGAGGTCGAAGCGGCAGTCGACGACGACCCACGTCGGGTCGTCGAGGTGCTGCGAGGTCTCGCCGCAGGAGACGAGTTGGGAATGGACCTCGTGGGCCACGTTGGTCCGACCTCCCTTCTGGACTTAAGCGGGACGCTCAGACGTTGACGATGACCTTGAAGGTCGTCGGCTGCAGCGTGGTGCACTCGTACTCGTACGTGCCGGGGACGATCAGGACGACCGTGTTGCCGTCGACGAGCGGGTCGGTCTCGGCGGGGCCCGACTTGCGCGAGCAAGTGTGGCCCCTCGGGTCGGGGTCGTTGTCGACGACCGTGATGCCGTCGCCCAGGACGAGGACGGCCTCGCCTGGGGTGACGTCGCCCGCGACGCCGGCGCCGGGCGGGATGGTGAACTCCTGCACCTTGCCGGTCGGGGTCACGGGGAGGACGTCGATGGCGACCTCGGGGCTCCAGTAGTCCACGCCCGAGACCTCCATGTAGGCGCGCAGGTAGACCTTGCCGACCTTGCTGAACGTCATGTTGCCCTTGTAGGTGATGGGCAGGTTCTGGTGCTCGCGCTTGATGAGCTCGTTCGGGTACGCCTTGATGGACGTCAGGCCGGAGTCAGGGATGCTCGCGGTCGAGTAGCGGATGGACGTCAGCATCGAGTGCGCGTGCGGCACGGTGCCGTTGTCGAGCGTCCAGCTGAAGGCGCCGGGCTTGAACGAGCCGATCGACGCGGGGACGCCGAGGAGGCTGACCGACGGCTTGACGGGGCAGTGCGCCGTGGCGTTGAACCCGGCCTCGTGGTGGTCGGGGAAGGCCTCGAGGTCCTCGGCCGTGAGGACCGTGCCGTCGGGGCACGTCACCGGCTCGAGCTCATGGTCCCCGTCCCCGCTGCAGCCCGCGAAGGCCAGGGCGGTGAGGGCGACGATGGCCAGGAGGGCCTTGCTCATGCTGGATGGCCAACTCTCCTGCCTTATGGGCTTTCTGTTGGAGGGGCTTCGAAGGCTGCTTCATGGGGGGACGAGCCGGGCCGCTTCACGCGGCGTAGAACTCGATGGTCCCGGAGACATCGACGGTGGGGCCGTCGCTCATGACCGTGACCACCCACTCGCCGGGCATCGGGTCCGTGACCTCGAAGGCATACGGCCCGGGGCCGACCTCGTGGACGGCGCATTGGCGCGGGTTGACGATGTCCGTCGGGTCGAAGGGCGTGGCCGCGATCTCCTCGGGGCTGCACAGCCAGACGTGCATCTCGCACAGGGGCGTGGCGCAGCTCCAGGTGACGTTGGCGAGGAGGGCGGAGCGGCCCTCGTCGACGTCGAGGTGCGCACCGTTGGTCGCCATCAGCTGGACGTTTGCGCCCGTGCCGGCGGCGACCGATGCCGCCCAGGCGAAGTCCCGCGTGTCCGCCTGCGCTGGCGCCATCGCCTCTTCATCGACCGCCACGGACGTGCGGTCCGCGTCGGCGAGGTCGGCCGCGGTGGGGCCGGATTCGAGGCAGCCGGAGAGCAGGGCAAGGGCGGACAAGGCGGCCAGGCAGGCGTGCGCGAAGCGCATGGGGAAACACCCGTCCGGGCATGCTCAAAAGCATTGGCGCGGCGACGTCTGGCTCCGGCGGCCCCCCGCTTGACCATCCCTGGCCGCCCGCCCAAGCCTTATCCCGGGTTTTTCCGTCGGCAAAGTGTGGCCGTGACCGTGCAGACCCGAGCCCCCCTGTCCATCCCTGAGCTGCAGGAGAAGGCGCGGCGCCTGCGCATCGACGTGCTGAAGATGACGTACGGGGCCGGCTCCGGCCACCCCGGCGGCTCCTTCTCGATGGCGGAGTTCCTCACGGCGCTCTACCACAACAAGATCAACGTCAGCCCGTCCAATCCGAAGGACCCCGACCGCGACCTGTTCATCCTCTCCAAGGGCCACTGCGCCCCCGGCCTCTACGCGGTGCTCGGCGACCTCGGCTTCTTCCCCAAGGAGGAGTTCAAGCGCCTGCGCAAGTTCGGCGGCCTCTTGCAGGGCCATGCGGACCGCAAGATCCCCGGCATCGAGATGTCGACGGGCTCGCTGGGCATGGGCCTCGGCTACGGCAACGGCTGCGCCCTCGCCAAGCGCCTCGACGGGCGCAAGGGCCGCGTCTACGTCGTCCTCGGCGACGGCGAGCTGCAGGAGGGCAACATCTGGGAGTCCGCCCTCACCGCCTCGCACCGCAAGATCGACACCGTCTGCGTCATCGTCGACGCCAACAAGATCCAGATCGACGGCTGGGTCAAGGACATCAAGGACGTCGGCGGCACGACGGGCATCGAGGCGAAGTTCAAGGCGTTCGGATTCTGGACGAAGGTCGTCCCGGGCCACGACCTCAAGGCCATCCTCGACGCGTTCGAGGAGGCCGAGCGGGTCGTCGGCGCGCCGCAGTGCCTCGTCATGGATACCAACAAGGGCCACGGCGTCTCCTTCATGACCGGGAGCGCGCAGTTCCACGGCCGCGCCTTGAGCAAGGACGAGATGGTCAAGGCGATGGGCGAACTGGGCGAAACGTGGACGGACGGGGGCGCCTGATGGGAGCCCCCACCGCCGCCGTCGCGCCGCTTGGCTGGAAGGTCGGCGAGAAGGTCTCCATCCGCGACGGCTACGGCAAGGGCCTGCTCAACCTCGGCCGCGTGCACGCCGACGTCGTCGCCCTCGACGCCGACCTCGCGGAATCGACGCGCAGCCACTGGTTCGCCAAGGAGTTCCCGCAGCGCTTCTACCAGATGGGCATCAGCGAGCAGGACATGGTCGTCACGGCCGCCGGCCTGGCGCACATGGGCAAGGTCCCCTTCGCCAGCTCCTTCGCCATCTTCATGCAGCGCGGATGGGAGCAGATCCGCAACTGCGTCGGCCGGCAGAACCTCAACGTGAAGTTCTGCGGCAGCCACGGCGGCCTCATGACCGGCCAGGACGGCAGCAGCGCCCACGCCCTCGAGGACGTCGGCGTCTTCCGCACCCTGCCGCAGATGGGCGTCGTCGTCCCGTCGGACGCCGTCGAGGCGGCCTCGGCGGTGCTCGCGATGTACCTGCGCCCCGGCCCCGCCTACATGCGCTCGACGCGCGCCGCGGTGCCCGTCCTGTTCCCTGAAGACCACACGTTCCAGTGGGGCAAGGGCCACGTGCTCGCCGACGGCGACGACGCCACCGTCGTGGCCAACGGCCCGCAGATCAACGAGGCGCTCATCGCCGCGAAGGACCTGAAGGCCAAGGGGCTCAGCGTGCGCGTCATCTCGATGGCGTCCGTCAAGCCCATCGACCGCACCCTCATCGCCAAGGCCGGCCGCGAGACCGGCTACATCGTCTCGGCGGAGGACCACTTCATCCACAACGGCCTGGGCTCCGCCGTCGCGGAATGCCTGGCGGGCGAAGGGGTCGCAGCCAAGCTCTGGCGCGTCGGCGTCCAGGACGGCTTCACACAGTCCGGCGACCCGAAGGACCTCTACCGCCACTACGGCATCGACGCGCAGGCCATCGGCACCGTCGTCCAGACCCTGCGCGACGGCACGCTGCGCGCCCCGCTGGCGCCGCACGACATGCCGGGCGCCGTCCGTCTCGCTTAGCACGAAACGGTCGTCGCCCCGTTGCGGGCTCGCTCAGGCCCTCGCTGCGGTCGGGCGCGGCCACTCAGGCCGGTGGGCTTCGCTCCAATCTCGTGCTAGGAGAAGGCTGGCATCGAATCGCGCACATGGGTCTGCGTCCAGCGCTGCGCCTGCAGCACCGTGGCGACCGCGCCCGCGATGAGGATG